>CAYTWV010000031.1:10272-15654 GCA_964442235.1 uncultured Myxococcales bacterium
CGATGATCGTGACGCCCGAAGCGCCTGTGAAGGCGGTGAAGAAGGCGCAGGCAATCAGGGCTACGATGGCCACACCACCAGGGAGCCAGCCCAGGAAACCACGGAACAACCCAACCAGACGCTCGGCGGTTTTGCCTTCGGCCAGCAGGAATCCTGCCAGCGTGAAGAGCGGGATGGCCAGGAAGACGGGACTCATGCGGAACCCGCCGTAGCTGTTGGCCAGGAAGTTGGCCACAGGCAGGTTCTCCATGGCGTAATGGCCAATAAGGCCCACCGCCGACAGCACCACAAAGAGCGGGGCGCCCAAACCAGCCAGCAGGATTGCGGCGAAGATGAAAATCAGGGGCTGGCCTCGCACCATCGAACCCAAGGTGTTTTCTGCCATCTCGGCCACGGACGAACCGGTCGTCCCGGATACATCGACAAACACCACGGCGACCAGGGCGAACAGGAACACAAGACCGAACACGCTGGCGAACAAGTTACTGAACTTGTGTCCCACGGCAGTCAGCTTCCAGTCGGCCCAGGTATGCCACATCATCAGCATGAACAGGAACGGCAGCACCGCCGTGAAGAGCGTCTCGGAGATGGAGAATCCCAGATCCTCGAACTCTGCCAACGGAGTGGTGGATTGGGCCGTCGCCTCGTGGAACATAAATGCCCCGTGAACGATGACCAGCAGCACCGTCAGCGACAGCAGTGCGGCCACGGCCGTAATCACCTGACGGACGGACTCGGGGAAGAAACGACTGAGGATGTCCACATTGACGTGTTTATGGCGCGCCACAGCCAGGCTTGCGCCCAGCAACCCAACCCACAACACCAGAAGGCGGACCATAATGTCGATCCAGGGCAACGAGGGGTTGCCCGGAAGGTTACGCAGCACGACCTGCAAGAACGTACCGACAATCAGGGTCCCCATGGTAATGAGGATGGCCCACTCCTCGAACTTCTGCATCCAGCCGTCAATTCGGCCCAACACCGTGGGCGTTGCAGACGCCTGTGGCAGAGCTCCTTCAGGATGCTGTGTACGATCGATTTCCATGCACCGCCTCGTCGTGGGTTTGGTATGGAATCAGTGAGAACTCTAATAGCTTCGGAGAGAAACTACTTGCTCTTGCTGGCGCGGTACTCGGCCAAAAGGCCTCGGACCTTGTCCAGAAGCTTCTGCGAATAGAGTTTGTTGACCAGGCTGGCAGCGGCTGCCTCGCCGACTTTGACAAAACGTTCCAGGTCGGCAGCGGTGGGCTCCACAGCGGTGATGCCCTTGGCAAGCAGTTGTTTCATGGCTCGCTCGTTTTCGTCGCGATTCTTCACCGTGAGGTTACGAAGGTATTCGGCGCTGAGGGTCTCGAGAACGACCTGATACTCTTTGGGCATCTTGTCGAAGAAGGCCTTGGAGATGATGATGGCGCCGGCCCCATCGGTGAGCGGATAGTTGATGAGGTAGCTGACCTTTCGATACCACTGAAGGGCGATGGCCGCGGCCGGAGAGATATAGATCGTGTCGATCATGCCGCTGTCCAGCGACGTCGCCACGTTTTCCAACGACAACGGAATGGGATTGATCCCAAAGGCTTTGAAGGCGGCCTGGCCCAGGGCGTCCACGTCCCAGACCCACGGCTTGGCTTTCTTCACGTCGTCGACGGTAGCGAGCTTCTTCTTGGACATCATGTACACGAAGCCCTGGTCACACCAGCCAAGGACCTTGAATCCCTTCTTCTCGAATTCGGCTTTGAACCAGGTAGAGAGCTTCTTCAGGACGTAATCCACTTCGGCATAGCTGCGGAAGGTGAAGGGGATTTCGAGCACGCGAGACTCGGGAACGATTTCGCCCATGCCCACGCCAGTGACGCCGGCGCCCACAAACTGGCCGCCGCGGACCTTCGCTACCATCGTCTTGTCGTCACCGGCCACGCCACCGGCGTAGAACTTGAACTGCACATGACCATTGGTCTTTTCGCGGACCTTTTCGTCCAACCGGTGCATTTCTTTCATCCAGAGAGAACCCTCTGGGGCCACTGTGGCCATGGTAATGATGTAGTCCTGGGCCATGGCAGAGGCCGAACCCAGCAAGAGCACTGCCGACAGGAGCATAAGAGTCGTGCGTTTCATAAAGATATCCTCCTAATAATCACAAACAACACTAAAACGTTAATTCAAATCGAGATTTTCAAGCGGCTCCTCCTCAAGAGGCTGAGCGGAGGCCGGTTGATACGTTGGGAAGAAGTCCTGCACCCGCCCCAGCAACCGGACAGCCTTGTCTCTGGCAGCTTGATTGGCCAGCGTCCGGTCCTCCGGATCCTCTTTGGGAGCATCCAGGACTTCTTGAAGCAGGCGTATGAAGGTCTCGGGGTCCTGTTTATTCACGGCATAAGTAGAGGCATACATGACTTTCCAGAGCAGGAAATTTCCGCCCGAAGCCTCGATGGCTTTTTCGAAGAATTCTTTTCCCTTCTCCAGATCGCCGCCCAGCATGGTGCTGCGGCTGGCATTGAACATGGCGTGGAAGATGTAGGCTGCGTAGAAGAAGTAGTCGGGCTGGAGTTCTTCGCTGCGGGCGACCAGTTTTTCGACCATGGGCAGGCCCGTGGCCAGATCGGCTTCCATGGCGGCGTTGATAAGTCCGCCCCAGCAAATGCCGGTCCAGAAGGCGATGGGGGCAAAATCGGCAGGGGATTCGGCGAGCAGGCGTTTGACCTCATCGTCGTTTACCTGCTTGATGGCCTGGAAGAGTTCGGGGTTTTCCAACTCTACGGCCTTCATGGCGAACTTCAGCCCTTTGGCGTAGATGATTTTGGCGTAATCGCGGTCGGTGTCATCCAGGAAGGTTTGGGCATAGGCACAGTTCATCTCGGCTGCGCGCTGCAACAACTCGATGTTATCAGGGGCCGCCACGATGAAACCGTCCAGCATCATGAGCATGGCGGGTCCAGCGGCCTCAGCATGTTTGGTGCTGGACTCGGCGAAGAAGGCCTTCTTCATGTTGTCCATGGTACCAGTCATGTTGTTGGCCACCATGGTAGTCATGGAGCAGCCGGCAAGAAGACCAAGAAGAGCGAAGGCGAAGAGATTTCGAGCTCGCATGCACCGCACCTCACAATCGGCGCAGTATGCCGCGGCGGGGCAGACAGGTCAAGCCGGGTCTTCGGGTCCGATAATCTCCGAGAGAAGTTCCAACGAATCGAGGACTCTGGAGCGATGGCATCCGAACACATTGCAGATGCCTACTTGATGGCCAGCCAGCCGTTCCGGGTCCAGGTAAATGGCCATGAGTTGCCCCCCGGAGCCGCACGGGCAAGGGGCCATAGTGGGGAAGGCCACGCCGCATTCGGGGCAGCACAACTCGAAGGGAGTGCCAGGGACCAGTGAGGTCGGTGCGCCAACCCGAGTGGGATCGCCGTAGATGGGGCTAAGCACCACTTCGCCCTCAAAACCGGGGCTTCGAACGAGCAAGCTCACGCCCGGGTGGCCTTCGAACAGGACATCGTGCCGACGGACCAGATTGTGGCCGTTGGGACAAAACGCCTGGGTCAGGATGATTACCGAATCCGCCTCGAACGGAGAGGCAGCGGTGAGGCAGTGTTCGGTCCCGTCGGTTTTGGCACACATAGTAGGCCTCCGTGGTTTGCGGGGCCAGTATAGTGCTCTTTACAGGCGTGTGGAAGTGCCTACCTCAAGACATCCCAGTGCGCCATTCCACGAGGCATCTTCCAAGGAGATGACGGGGCCGCTCCAGCGAGTCCCCAGCAGTTTCAGCAGACCCTGACTCTCGGCCATTCCGCCGGCCAGAAACATGGGAAGCGAAGCAGGCGCGCCCAGTCGAGCAGCCAACTGCAGGGTTCGTACGGTGACGCTTAACAGCACCCCCGCAAAGATGCGGTCCTGAGGCACTCCTTCGGCAACAAGTCCCACAACTTCGGACTCTCCAAACGTGGCACAGGTAGCCGAGAGTTCGATGGGGTCTTCCCAATGGGGCAGAAGTTCAGACAACTCGACTTCCAGCAGACGGGCCATGTTTTCCACATAGCGCCCGGAGCCGGCGGCACACCGATCGTTCATGACGAAGGTCTTCAAAAGGCCGTCCTGCATCCAGAGGATCTTGGTATCTTGACCGCCCACGTCGACGACCAGGCACTGGCCCGGGGGCAGTTGTCGGGATGCTCCGGCGGCGTGTGCCTGTATCTCGGGGATGACCTGCACAGAATCTAAGACGATGCGGTTTCTGCCATAGCCGGTGGCTACGACGCAAGGCCAGAGATCCGGGCTGGCCCCCAACGCCTGCAGCAGGGCTTCCAACCGAAGCCCCGTGCCCTGGGTGTCTTTTGTGGCGAATTGTCTGAGGAAATCCACGGTGCCCAGCCTCAGCCTGAAGGTGCGGCCGTCTTGGGCTGCGACCACTTTTGCGAATCGACTGCCCACATCCAGCCCAAGAATCGTGTTGGAGGGCTTGGGAGTCTGTCCAAGCTTGCTGCTATGGGGCATGGTGGCCTCCGAATCCGCTAGCGCTTTCGGCCGCATTTGCGGCGTACGCAAATGTGAATGTTCTCCCAGAAATGCCTCCAGACGAAGCCTGTCTCGGGCCGCCAAAGGGCCGGGCAGATCCCCTTCCAGGGTGAAACAGGGCCAGGCCCCCAAGGCCTGATCAACGGCCGGGTTCTCGAGGTTATGGTGGCAGAAGGATTGGTGGTAACGAACCACGGCCTGGACGCCCCGCTCTTTCGCCAGCGGAAGGAATCGGGCCAATCTGCGGGCCACACCATAGGGATAGGCGTAGGTTTGATACTGCTGCGTCAGGGTTTCGGCCGCAGGAAGCATGGCGAAGTCGCCCTCGGTCTCCCAAAGCACCGTTCGCCCCAATTCGTCCAGACGCTCGTGCAGGTCAACAAAGGCAGTGGGAACGCCAAAAACGGCCAGCCGCAGGGGGTCGCCCAGGGGGCGCGCCAACCGCTGCTCCATGGCCTGGTCCAGCATGGATTCGAAACGTTGGACATCCCCGGTCATGTCCGTAGAAGTCAATAACAGCCGGCGAACCAGACTGCCCGGTACAAGGCCATCCACACCCAGTCTTTCAAGGCTGGCCAACTTGCGGCGGACGGGCACCAGCCGTTGGAATACCTCTTCTGCCTGGGCCAGGGTCGTCCCCATGCGCTTTGCGAACGAGGCCAATTCCTCGGTAAGCCGAAGGGCGGGCAACGGGTCGGCGATGGGGAAACGGAATGGGATCACGTGGATGCCCAGACGTTGTAAGGCTTCGGCAAGCCCCGAGTTGTTCGAGCAATCACCTTGTACCACCGCCACGACGTGGGTCAGGCCCTGCTCCAAGGTGGCCCCCCACAAGCCACGGGTCCAGGCACAAACCGTTCGGGGAAGGCCGGCCTG
>CAYTWV010000032.1:0-15393 GCA_964442235.1 uncultured Myxococcales bacterium
GGGACAGGCCCCACAAGACCCTCCGCAGCCATCCTCTCCGCAGACTTTGTTGACGCACGAGGGAAGACAGGCGCACTGCGCATACAACGAAAAACAAGTACCGTACAACGAATTCAAGGCACAATTCAAGTCGTACATAGGACACGCATCCCATACGCAGTCATGAACGGGTAGCGATTTGTTCCACACAGCGGCAGGTGTCTGCCGACGAGCCTGATCCTCGCAGATTGCGTTACCTTGACAAGACACCAGGGCCACGACGGCTGAATCACAGTTGACGTATTCGCAAGCTCCGCAGTCGCCCGGGCAGGTGTCGCAGGACTCGTCAAGACCCAGGCAGAACCCGTCTCCGCATCCCCACGGGCTGATACATGCCCCAGCGCTGGAACAGAGGGTCGATTCACCACACGTTCCACAAACGCTGCCGCAGCCGTCGTCCCCGCACTGTTTGTTAGTGCACTGAGGGATGCAGGCCGCACACTGATCAAATTGTGCGGCGCACGCTATGGACGCCGGACCGTTCAGGCACTGAGGCGTGGGATTGCCCCCGCATGCCGTCATGACGCAAAGGAGCAGAGTGGAAAAGAGTTGCTGTGCCTCCGGAGTGCCACTGGCGGTACATGCATCAATACATGCGGGGTCGCCGCAGGTTTGAGCACACATCATGATGCCCATGCAGTCCAGTTCCGCACACTGCCCACAATCGGCCGGACAGGTCACACAGTCTTCGTAGTAGTTCCCGTCGCACACCTGGTCGCCGCACACGGGGACGACACAAAGGCCCTGGGGACTGCATTGGCCGCCCGGGGCGCAGGTTCCGCAACTTCCACCGCAACCATTGGTCCCACATTCCCGCCCGCCGCATTGGGTGTCGCACAGCAGGCATGACTCGTAATCTTTTATACACACCATTTGTGCTGCCTGGAAGAAACATTGGATATCTAGGTTCGGGCATACGGCCCATACACAGTTGGCCAGCGGATAGAATCGGTTCTGAGCTTCAACCGGAATTTGAGCACCACACTGAGCGACACAATTAAAATCGCCGTTACACAGGGTGGCACAATCGATGGCTTCGGCACAGGTCAACTCTTGCGGGCAGGTGCAGTCTTCTTTGCAAAGACACTCCTCGTCGGGACTGCAGTAACCGTTGCCGCAGCAGAAATCGGGAAGTAGTTCGTGGACCTTGGCCACACACTCTTCGCCCCAGGAAAGCAGACAGCACTGGGGCAGCGTCTGGCATACCAGATAGGCCAAATTGGGGTCAACACACCCGCCATTGGGCTGCGTCGCACAGCAGTCCGTGGGGCATACTCCGCAGTCTTCCACGCACTCTTCGCAGTTCTCTTGGGCCGGGTCGCAAACCCCGTCGCCACAAACCTGATAAACACAACTTCCCTGGTCGCTGCAGTATTCGTCAGTCCCGCACTGGCCACAACTGCCGTTACATCCATCGGAACCGCACTCTCGTCCGGCACACGAAGGATGGCAATCGACGCATTGGGAATACTTTTCAAAACAGGGTCCAAATAGTGCTTGGTCAATACACTCCTCTGTTGGCTGTGGACAAATACCAATCACACAATCAACAACACCGGTGTAAAGTGCGATGGCTTCAGGCGGGGCCTGATTAAAACACAGGTCCGTGCATTCGCCACTTTGGCACAGTTGCAGGCACTGAAGCAATTGGCCACAATCCGAGCCGTTGCACGCCCCACAATCCTCGGGGCAATTGTCGCACGTCTCGCCGGCCTGACAGCCGTTCTGGCCGCACACGACTTCGCAAATCCCGCAATCTTCCGTGCAACCGTTGCACGACTCACCCGCCGAACAGACCTGATCGCCGCAGCAGTACCCTTGGCGGAAGAACTCTGTGGCTTCCACGCACAGATCCGTCCAGGCCACCGAGCAGCAGAAAGGCAGGGAAGCACAGACGGCCGCTTGGACCTCGACATCCCCGCAGCCTCCACCCGGGTGGGCAACACAACAATCGTAGCTGCAACTGCCGCAGTCCGAGGGACAGTTCACGCACTCCTCGCCAGGCAGGCAGACGCCGTCGCCGCATTGGGGTTTACACTCCAGGCAGCCCATGGCATTTCCCCATATCACACACTGGGCCGTCCACGTCTGGGTACAGCATTCAGGATAGAAGCTGCAGACGCAGGCCTGAAGATAGGCATCGGGGCACCCTGGACCGTCTTGGACCTGGCAACAGTCCTTGGGACAGGTCCCGCAGTCGTCCGGGCACTGGGAGCACGAATCGGCGCCTCCGCACAGCCCGTCGCCGCAGCAGAATTCGGGGAATTCCCGGCCCACTTCCATGACGCACAGATCATCCCACTTCATATTGCAACAATATGGGTCCATGGCGCATATATACGAATTAATCTCTGGGGTTTCGCATTCCGGACCCTGTTGAACGGCACAGCAACTGCCTTGGCACAGGCCACAATCCTGGGCACACTCTGCACAATCCTCGAAGGGTTCGCAGGCCCCGTTTCCGCAGCAGGCTTCCGGCAAAAGTTGGCCGACCAGATCGGCGCAGGTTTGGGTCCAGGGCCCCGAACAGCACGACGAATCCGACGCACAAGCCACTTGTTTGAGGTCACCTTGGGCACACCCCTCGCCCGAACCGGCCTGGCAGCAGTCGCCAGCGCACGGCCCACAGTCCGCTGCGCACGACGAACAGGTTTCGCCGCCGGCACAAACACCGTCCCCGCAAGTCGAAAGACAAGAACCACACCCGGATGAAATGGCCAGGGCCACACACTTCTGTGTCCACCCGTACATGCAGCACTCTTGGTCTATCTCACAAACGCACTGCTCTACATCCGGGTCCACGCACCCCATCCCAAAATGGGGCTGGCAGCAATCCGTCAGGAACAGGCAATCTTCGCAGAACTCGAATTGCTCGTGGTTGGAGCAAAGGCCATCGCCGCAGCAGTACCACGGGAATGCCAATTCGACCAGATCGGCGCATGCCTTGGACCAGGCTTGGGTGCAGCATTCAGGCAGGGTCTGGCACACAAGGCTTTGGACCTGGGGGTCATCACAGCCCGGCTCCACCTTCGGCAAGCACCCGGCGAAACTGCAAACACCACAATCGGCGCTGCACGTACCACAATACTCACTGCCATCACATACACCGTTGCCGCACAGGTTCGGACACACGCCGCACCCCGACTGCACCCCAAGCAACACACACTCCAGGGTCCAAACCCCCTCGCAACAACCGGGGTTCTGCAAACAAACACACATGGCCCAGTTGGGGTCTTCGCATCCGTACCCGCCGTGGGGCTGGCAACAATCGTGGCACAGCCCGCAGTCCCCGGGGCATCCATTGCAGTTTTCTATTCCGGTGCAGGCGCCATCTCCGCAGGTGTCCACGCAGGGCCCACAGTCCTGTTCACACGAATTGCACGCTTCTGAAACCCGGCACTGGCCATCTCCACAACAGGCTCCGGGCGCCATGCTTGAGTAGAAGTCCGCACACTCCCACGTCCACTGCTGCTGACACTTGGGCATCATCAACCTGACGTCCTCCCAAACCGAGGGGCGGCCGCAACGGGCATACTCACCGGGAGAACAACAGTCATCGGGGCACACGCCGCAGTCGGCTGGACAGTTTCCGCAGCCTTCCCCCGCCTCCAGGCCGCAAAGCCCATCCCCGCATGGCGGCAGGCACAGCCCACAGTCGCTGGCGCACAGTTCGCACGTCTCGCCCCCCTCACAAACGGCATCGCCACAACAGGCGGAAGCCGACAGGCCCTTGGCGGCCAACACACACGGCTCACCCCAACTTTGGTTGCAGCACTCGGGATTGGTCAGACAAACCACGGCGGCAAGCAACGGATCCGAGCATCCCGGGCCCGGGTGGGAAATGCAGCAGGAATCGTCGCACCAGCCGCAATCGGGAACACAGTTCTGGCAATCTTCGGCAAGACCACACGTGCCGTCGCCGCAGCATACGTCGGGCCTTATGGAAGCGGCCAACTCCACACACGAGGGATACCAACTCTCGGTGCAGCAGTCCGGCTTGACCTGGCACACATCAAAGGCAACGGACTGGTCATCGCAGCCGGCAGTGGGATGCTGCGAGCAGCAATGGGAGGTCCACGGCGGGCAATCCTGGGGGCACGAATCCAACGTCTCGGGAATCGGCGTATTGCCAGAGCACAGGCCATCGCCACACACCGCAGCACAAGCACAATCGGCTGGGCACAGGTCGCACGCCTCACCGGGGCTGCACTGGCCATCGCCGCAGCAGTAGCTGGGCCATCCGTTGTACAACAAATCCAGGCACTCCTGCGACCACTTGGAATCGCAACAACTTGGATTTTGGATACATACGAAGTCCTCTACCGCATTGTCGCCGCATCCCGCTGCATTCTGTGGCCAGCAACAGGAAACCTCGCAAGGGCCGCAATCGGCCTGGCAAGAGGCACAATCCTCGTCCGAGGAGCAGACGTTGTCGCCGCACACCGTCGGGCAGTAACCGCAGTGCTTCGCCTCTATGGCCAAGACACACTGGTCCGTCCAGAGTTGGGTGCAACACTCGGGCAAGAACTGGCACACACACGCCTTGATGTACGCCTGGTTGCACGCACCGGTGGTCCCGGGCACACAACAGTCGACAGGACACTGGCCGCAGTCGGCCGTGCAAGTCAGGCAATCTTCTTCAGTCGGGTTGCAATACCCGTCGCCACAGCCCACGCAGGCACCACAGTCGGACGGGCAGTTCCCGCACGTTTCGTTGGGGTCGCAGAGCTGATTTCCGCATTCGGGGCAAGGGCCGCAGTCGGCCTCACAGGCGCCGCAGGATTCGTTCGGGTCGCAGCTTCCGTCCCCGCACGTTTCGGGGCAAGCACCGCACTCTTCGGGGCAGTTTCGGCAGTTTTCATCCAGCGTGCAGACTCCATTGCCGCAGGTGGAACTGCATGGTCCACAGTCGGCCTCACAACTGGAACAGGTCTCGGCCGCACCGCAGACGGTATCCGGGCAAACGGGGCCACATTTCCCACAGTCGCCGGGACACGTGGCACAGGTCTCGGTCCCGTTGCACGACTGGTCCCCACACGCAGGCGGGCAAACGCCGCAGTCAGCGGGACAACTGGCGCAGGTTTCCGGGGCGATGCAGAGAACGTTTCCGCAGATTTCGCCGCAGATCCAGCTTCCGGGCAGGCATTCCCCCTTGTCACAATAGTCGCCATCAGTGCAGGCATCCTGGTCGTCACACTTTATTTCCAGGCCTTCACACACGCCCTTGGTGCAGGCGTCATCCTGGGTGCACGGGTCCCCATCGTCACAGGTTGAACCGTCGGCCAACGAAGTCACCTCACATTCGCCCGATTCGGGCTGGCAGGCAGCCTCTTTGCAGGTCTCACCCGCAGGCAAATCACACGGAGGGATCGTCGTTGGGTCCACTTCACACACGTTTCCCTGGCAAATCAGAGTCCCATTGCACAGGTTGCCGTCTTCGTGTTTGGTGCAGTCGGCATCCACCTCGCATTGGCAGGTATTTGGCCCTGGCAGGCATTCGCCGTCGCTGCACTCGCCCTTGTCGGTGCAGGCGTTGTCATCGTCGCAAGCGGTGCCGTCCTTGGTGGGCCGTGCGTCGCATGTCTTGGTCGTTGCATCACACACGGCGATACGGCAGGGGCCAATGTCGCCCAACAGGGTCTGGCACTCCAGGTCGGTACCGCATTCGGGCAGGGTGTCGGTCACCAGGTCAAGAGTTCCATCCTTGCCTGCCAGATCCCCGGCCACGTCCTTCACGTCGGAACTCTGCACGGGTCCACTGCTGGACGAGCACCCGCCCCCCCACACGGCAAGCAGAACCACAACGAGACGCAGGTTTGACATAGAGCCCTCCAACTCGACAAGCCCAAGTGCACAAAAAGCGGGCCGGCCCCGGAATGCCGAATGGTTCGGCCGACGGGACGGTTGGCCCTTTTCCAAGCAGCCTTGGTGCATGAGGCAACGCCCCGGTTGTAACAGATCAGGGCCCAACCCGCAACCGCACGGGCACGCGGGGGCTGCGGTTCCGTTGCCGGGGAGCGGCGAAGTGTGTCGGCCGAGAGCCGGTTGACGTTGGAGAAGAGGGCGTTGAGCTGGACGCAGAAAGGCTCCGAATCTTACAAAAACAGTCTTAGGATATCCTTATAGTATCGCAGAAACATCGCGACTTTTGTTAATAATTAGGGTATGCTCCTTGTAACTAAAACCAACCACCCTGGATGGGGTGAAAGGGCAAGGAGAATACCCAGTGAGAGATGTTAGCCGAGTATCGAATGGCAGGGAAGCAGGGTTTGTTGCGGCGCTGTTGGAAGCGGCACAGGAGAGTGCTGCCGGGGAGGAAGGTGCGTGCCGTGAATCGCTACTTGTCGGGGGTATTGCAAGGCGCCTTGGAGTGTGTTCAGAGGTTATGTCTGGACTGCTTCGTGGTGTAGAGGCGCTGGCTGCGTATGGGCTGTCGGACCTGGACGGCAGTACGGATGTTCTGGAGGAAGAAGACAGGGCTCTGGAGGCTTCCCGACGAGCCATGTTACCTGTGCTGCAGGCTCGACTTCAGGCTAGGATTGATGCTGTGGATATGGAGGAAGCAGGCCAAGCCATCTGCCCCAAACTGTTTTCCGCACGAATTCACTAGGTGGCACTCAAGAAACTGTGATACGGGGTCGCAATATCCGTACGATGTTGACGTGTTTTACGGTCTTTGGAATACGGAGTGGATCCTTAGCACGGCGTGCGAAACGCTTGGAGCTGCCACGACCCTGTGGAGCCACGTTTCGCAGGCCTATTGGTATGCCTTTCAAAATGGTGTTCATGGTATTGGTGGTTACCATGGGTTGTCTAATTGGAGAAGCGAGGCTTGGGATCGTGGAGGCGGTGATATCGCTAGTGACTTCTGGGACGCCCTGGCGACGTCCCCGATGAGTGAGGCTTGGGACACGACGAAGGAGGAATTCAGCTATAGTGATGACAGGCTGCCTTCATACTTTAGTGCTGAGGACTGCGATTGCACTCTTTCGTCTTGTACATCAAGGATGGACTATGATTATCACTATATTAATTCGGCGGGACCGATGCCCGACATATTTGGTTCGGCAGTCACGTCAACCTGTTTTGTTACCTATGAATGAGGGCATAAAAATGAGAACAGCTTATCGTTGCGGGTGGCTAGAGCTGATGGCGCTTTGTGGGACCCTGGCAGTGGCATCCTCGGTGCGTGCCGAGGATCTGCTTACCGTCAGGTTTAGGGAGCCTAATCGGGTCGAGAGCCTGGAGCGAATCGCTGGCGCCCTTTGCGGGGAGATCCTCGACATTGGAACGCCTGACATCGTGACGCGAGGTTACGAGCAATGGTATGGACATGGCTGGCAACTTCGCTATCGGCCTAGTTCCGGCTTCGTCAGTTGGCGCGACCAGTACTTTTTGGATTTGTCAGGGAACGTCGAAAAGGTGGACACTGAGGTAGCTGGAAAGGTGGCTTTGGAGTTTTTGCAGTATTCAGGGGTTGTCGCTCTGGATGCTTCGGACGAGGTGTATGTATTGTCCGTAACAAAGGGCGTTCGCCATTCGTTTGATTTGCGTAGTGGAACAACAACCGATCGCGTCGAGCATTTGAAGGTGGTCTTTGGCCGGCGAATCGCCGGGATTGATGTCGTTGGAGCTTCTCCGGCGGTGGTGTATGTGGGTGCAGGGTACCAAATAGTGGGGGTGGAGGTCCTCTGGAGAGAGGTTGCCGGAATGGACTACTTGGATGTGGCGTCTGACAAGGTCCTAGAGGGGTCATATAACGAAGCGGTGGTGAGGGCAGAGGCCGACTCCGGGCTCGGCTTCGAGGGAGATGTGGGTTTGCCGCCTCGCATCGTTTTCGTCAACTACTCCTGGTCCCATCGGCAAATGGCGAGCATCCCATATGAGGAAAGGTGGGCGGTCTTCTCCGGAGTGGTGCACGAAAAATCCGAACGGTTGGTTTGGAGCCTTTTGGCAACTGGATTTGACCGAAGCGTAGAGACTGCGGCCGTCGAGCGAGTCACAACGAGTGGCAGAGGTTGGGGCGAAGAGGCCGTGCCCGTGCTCTCAGGTTGTGGGCCAGATTGCCTATAAGGGAGGTGATTATGAAGACGATGATATCTGTTATTTTTGTCGTGCTGCTGGCTTCGTGTGCGGAATCGGAATGTCGCGGTTGCGGTGGAGGGGATGTGTGCGTGAGCGGGGTCGTTCCCTCCATCGTCGACCGACCGGAAGCCGCCGACCTGCCGTACACCCCCACGGAACTGGCCGAGCTCTCGGACGGTACGTATGTGGTCACACTGCACGACGGCACCCCCATAACAATCACCCTCGTGGTTGCATTGGAATCGGCCGTCTTCGACGGGTGCGGAACTAGATTCCAAATATCTGCAGCGCGTCCTTGGGCCTTCAACTGCGAAGACGCCAATGACAGCATTGGGCAGGTCCTCGTGCGCATCGACTGGGATAGAAAGGACCTCCCTGGATGGGGGCCTCCCCCCGAAGGCTTCCCCCTGGGAACTTGCCGGGCGTTCTACTTGGGAGGCTATGGCTCTCTTTTCCTTCAGGGAAGGAAATACACGTCTTGGCCCGGTAGCCCTGCTGAAAAGACGCCATTTGTATATTTCGACGACAGGGACGGAGCATGGTTTATGTGCTCGAACGGAAATGCGACGGAGATATTGGCCGATGACAAATATTACTTCTATTCCGATGAAGCCCAACCGATTCAATCAGAGTACATCGATACGTCGAACTGTTTGGAGATGGTACGACAAAGGTAGCTGCCTTTCTGGGTGGGAAAAGCCATGAATTCCCTGCTCAGGCAACCCCTACCCCATCGGGGTTGCTGCCCCTCCCGCCTCGCCGGCATCTCACTCCGCAGGTCCTTCCCCAGCACACTATGTTTGCGCCCATAAGAGAAATAAATACAAAGCCCGATCAGTAGCCAAATAAGCAACCGCCTCCAGTTCGCCGCAGCGGTAACCGTTCCGTTCGGCGTACCCAGACCCCATCGCAAAGCCTTCCGGAGCGCGCCAGCAGCGGCAAGAAGGGGAGGTTGTGGATGTTGTTAAAGGACAGGGTGGAGTGGTGGCAGGCGCTGCTGGGCCCTTACGAAGCGGTTCGTGGTCGGATGACGCAGGTGGAGTTCTGCGAGCGAGAGGGCGTATCGCATAACGCCTTTGTGCATCGGACGATCGGTAGATGGCCGCCCAGGCGTCGCAGAACGAAGGAGACCGAGGAGGCCGATCCGGGAGCCATGCTGTCGTTGAACGAGGAGGAGCCGTCGGCGGCCCCCGAAGGCTGTCTCTTGATCACTTTTCGCCATGTACTTCGGGGTGGGCGATCTGGAGCCTCTCTCCCAGTTGTGCCGCCTCGATTCTGATTCGCAGTTTGCGCCAGCACACCCAGAGTGTCTTGTAGCCGGGGATCCCAGTACGCGTTGTGTCCATCCATCCGCCCATCACTGCTTCGCATCCGGGTCCCTTCGCACCACGCCGGGCCCAACCCGCAACCGCACGGGCGTGCCCACGGAACGCCTTATCACTTTCCGTTGCATGCAGCCGCGTTCCGGGGTTTCATAACGCCGAGAGTTCAACACGCAGACCGTTCAGCGAGGTAACCGATGACATACCTGAGACGTGAAGTGGACGCTCCCCGCAGCACGGGTTTCCTGCTGAAGCTAATCACCGGACTGGCAGAAAGTTCTGTGACCGGGGGAATGATGGCCCGCATCATGTTCCCCAAAGTGGGCATTACAACGCTTCGCAGCACGGTGGCTTCCGACTCGGCCGTGTACCGAGTGCCCCAAGCCAGCCAGGCTTGTTTTTCCGCAGGCCAGTCCGCTGCGAATCCCATTTCCGCCGCGGCAGCGCTACCCTTGCCGCCGCAGGGCTTCCCGCTAAAGACGGCCTCGGACTACACACAGGCGTATGAGAATGGACAAAGCACTCCATTGGAGGTTGCCGAGCGGTTCCTGGCCGAGTTGGCCCGCCTGGAAACCCTGGTTCCCCCCATGCGGCTGTTCATCGCTCAATATCCCGAAGACCTGCTGGCCCAGGCCAAAGCTTCCACGGTGCGTTATGCCCAGGGGACGCCGCTGGGCCCATTGGACGGAGTTCCCATTGCGGTCAAGGACGAACTGAATCAGGCCGGATACCCCACCACCGTGGGCACCAAGTTCCTTGGCAAAGAGCCCGAAGCCCGAGACGCCACCCCGGTCCAGCGATTGCGGGATGCCGGGGCGTTGCTGGTTGGCAAGACGAACATGCACGAGATTGGCATCGGGGTTACGGGGCTGAACCCTCACCACGGGGCCGCCCGAAATCCTTACACCCCGCAGTGCGCAACGGGTGGGTCCAGCAGTGGTTCGGCAGCAACGGTTTCGTCGGGGTTGTGCCCGATTGCCGTCGGCGCCGATGGGGGTGGGTCCATCCGAATCCCCGCCTCGTTGTGTGGAGTAGTGGGCCTGAAGCCCACGTTCGGCCGGGTCAGCGAAAACGGCGTAGCGCCGGTGTGCTGGTCCGTGGCCCATGCGGGACCGCTGGCGGGATGCGTCAGAGATCTGGCCCTTGCCTATGCAGTCATGGCCGGCAAAGACCTGGCGGATCCCTTTACCTGGCAAGCGCCACCGGTACAAATCGAAGGACCGTCGCCCCAGGGGCTGGCAGGGGTCCGAGTCGGGATCTATCGGCCCTGGTTCGAGGATGCGTCGCCCGACGTGGTGCGGGAATGCAACAAAATGCTGCAGGTGTTGATTCAGGCTGGTGCCCAATTAGTGGAACTCGAGATTCCGGACCTGAACCTGGTTGCTCCGGTCCATGTGGTCACCATCGTGACCGAGATGGTCGCTGCCTTCGCACCCTACGATGCGGCCCACCGAAAGGACTTCGGTCTGGATACCCGGCTGAACCTGGCGCTGGGCCGTCAACTGACTGCCGAAGATTTTGTCACGGCGCAGCGGTTACGAAATCGCATCCGAAACCACTTCGACACGGCCCTGGAACAGGTAGATGTGCTGGTCACCCCCACCACGGGAATCACTGCGCCCATCCACGAAGCCGACTCACTTCCGCTGGGCGAGTCGGACATGAAAAAGACCGTGGCCATCATGCGATTTGCGCAGCCCGGCAATCTGACCGGCTACCCGGCCATTTCGCTTCCGGCCGGGTATGACGACCAAGGAATGCCCGTGGGATTCCAGGCCATGGGCCGGGCCTACGAAGAGTCTCTGCTGCTTCGGCTGGCTTTGGTCGCAGAGGCATCCACCAGTCGGCGGGCGCCGGCCGTTCAAGCTGGATTGCTGGCGTAATTCCACAGGGCCGCTGCCAATTCGTTGCGCACACTCTCCGCCAGTTGGGGCGGCTGCAGGACCGTCGCCGCAGAACCCCAGGAAAGGATCCAGCGGGTCACCTCGAACAGGTGCCTGGTCCGGAACGTCATGATCAGGCTTCCGTCGGCCAATTCCTGGAACGACTGGGCTGGGTGCCATTCTCGCTCGTGAACATAGGGCGCCTGGTCAGCCCGAAACCGGACTTGAACCTCGACCTCCGCCTCGCCGGCCATGATCCCGAAGTGGTTTCGCCACTGCTCCTCGAAGTTGAAATCGTTCGGAATCTGGAATGCGTCTTTAGAGACCTTAGCCTTTTGTATTCTGGAGATACTAAACATCCTTAGCGCATTCTTGTAGTGGCATCTGCCGACCACGTACCATTCTCCTCGGTATCCAACCACATGGTAGGGGTCCACTTTGTTGTCGTAGGGGTCCTTGTGGCCCGGCAAACGATAGGTGATGTCCAGCGTGTGCCCCAGGCACAGGGCCTGAAACGCCTGCTCCCAGATGGCCGGGTCCACATGGGGGGCCGCCTCGGGAAAGAACGTAAAACGCTCGTTAAGCAAAGCGGGGCTGACCGACACCTTGTCCGGAAGGTACCGTTCCAACTTGTCGAACACTCCAGCCAATCGGGTGTACAGCGGCGTGTTTTCGTATTGCCGAAGCACTTTCTCAGCCAAACAGATGGCAAAAAGATCCGCTTCCAGGATTCGTAGTGCGGGCAACAGGAAGTCGGGCCGAGAGTAGTAGTAGCCGTGGCGCACACCATCGTACTCGATGGGAGCGTCCATCTCCCATTTCAGGAACTCGATGTCCCGTTGGATGGTCTTGGCGCTTGTCTCCCATTCCTTCGCCAGAGAGTTGCAGTTGGGCAGGGTCTCGTTTTCCGACGACTCTCGAAGACGCTGATCGATGAACAAGAGGCGCCGGTACTGCGGTTTAAATTTGGTCATCAGAACTCCGAAGAAAATGTGGGCCTAGGACAGTATTTGACCGACCCGTCCCTTTAGTATCGCAATCCACGGGGAAGTACAAGGCCGCTGGGAAGCCGCTCGGAAACAGGTTTTCAGGCCCAATGGAAGCCCCGGAGACCAAAAGAGGGACGCATGTTTGGCGAAGAACGTTTGGGGTTATGGAGCAGGCCCGGGGTGGCGACGACGCTTTCCATCGACACCCAAGCCAGGGACGTGCGCATGAACCGGGCCGCAGAACAAGTCCTGCGCCAGTACACGATCCGCAAGCTGAACACAGAGTCCCCGAACCAGGCCTGTTACCGGGTATCGGCAGGGGTGGAGCACGACTATCAAGTCACGCTGTATACGGATTGGTCGTCAGCGCCACATTGTACATGCCCCGACGCCTTACGAGAGGCGTCCAAAGCGGCTCCCGGGACATGGTGTAAACATGTACTGGCTGTTCTGATGAAATATCCGCAATTCCGAGGCCAATTACTGGATATGTTTCTATAGGAGACGAATATGGCGCCAAAATCTGCCAAGGTGTTGCAGTCGAACAGAGAAGGCTATCCGTACAGCCAGGCCAGACGCCTGGTCGAGGTTGCGCTTCGGACCGGGATCTCGGTCCTGTTGCGAGGCCATCCGGGCGTGGGCAAGTCGTCGCTCGCTGCCGATGTTTCTCGGCTTCTGGGGTTGCCGCTAATCGACATCCGATTGGCGCAGCGGGACCCTGCGGAACTGGCAGGGGTCTGCTTTCCGGACCACGAGAGGCAGGTATTGCGACAGTTTCCCCCCGAGTGGGTCAAAGAGGCCTGTGACCATCCCGTACTGATATTCCTGGACGAGATCAATGCGGCCGTCACCCGGCTCCATCAGGCAGCAGCGTACCAAATCGTGCTGGAACGACGCGTGGGGCCGTTTGTATTTCACCCCCAGACTCGGGTCATGGCGGCGGGAAATCTGGAAGAGGACAACGCCATCGTCGCCTCCCTCTCCACGGCGCTGTGCAATCGTTTTGCCCACGTCGTACTGGCCACAGACACAAAGGACTGGCTGGAATGGGCCTCTGGTGCCGGAGTGGACGAATCCGTGCAAGGGTACATCGCACGCCACGGCGAGCCTGCGTTGTACAACAGCAGCAGCGGTGAAATGGCCTTTCCCACTCCCAGAAGTTGGGAGATGGCCAGCCGGCTCTATACCGCAGCCCACGACGACCTGAAGCGGCGGGCAGTTTCGGCCTGCGTAGGTGTCGAGGCATCCGAACACTTCTTCAACTTCGTGAAGCTCTATCGACAGGTTCGGCCCGACCGAATTGTGTTGAAAGGTGAAATTCCGGACTTCACCCAAGGGAAACATGCAGAACCGTCGTTTCTTTCGGCAGCGGTGTTTTCCGTTGCGGCGTACCTGTGCAGCGGTGTTCTGGTCCCTGACACGGCTTTGCCAAACATCGTGCGATTTCTGGCAGCACCGGGGCTGGATGCCGAATACGCCTTCCTGTTTCTGCGGCAGGTCAAGTCCTCTCAGGATCTGTACGAGCGCCTCAAGGGACTGCCCGAGTTCCGAGAACTGGCATCGGATTTGATGTCGCTGCGAACCGAGTTTTACCGATGAAAGGAAAGGGAAGCCAAGCGCTGCCCGTACCGGATCATCGTGAACGGGAGAGTCGGCGGCTGCACGCGGTGCGCCTCCAGATGGTCGAAACCCACCCCTTCTGGGGCTACCTGCTCCTCCAAGTGCGCTTGGTGCAGGCCGCCGACCTCCCCACCTTTGCCGCAACGGACTGTGTGCGTCACATCTGGTACAACCCGGACTTGACCCAGCATCTGGACGCGGCGCAGTTGGGATTTGTACTGGCACACGAGGTCGGCCACCAGTTGCTGGCTTCACATTCCCGACGCCAAGGCCGCCAATTGGACCGCTGGAATCGTGCCACGGACTATGCGATCAACCGGCTGGTGGACCGGATTGTCAGCCCCGGCCAGCCCTGGCGCCCCATATACCGAACGCCCAACGGAACCTATCCTGGAATGGGGAAGGTGGAAATCCTGCTGGACAGACGGTTTGATGGAAAAGTGGCCGAGACCATCTACGAAATTCTGCGTTTGGAAGAGGCCGTCCGAGCCTCCACTCAAACATCCATCGCACTGGCGGTCTGGCGGCGGGACGGCAACCCAGGGACACTGCGACTGCCGAATCTGCCCGATCACCAAGGCGGCGTGGATGTCCACTTGCCCGAACACGACGTGACATCCGCCGACCTGGATGAACTTGGGGGCCGGATCCACGCAGCGGTCGCTGCCTGGGAGCGCCAGGATCAGCGAGGCGATTGCCCAGCCGACCTGATAAGAGAAATCCAGGCCAGAACCCGCCCCGCGTTGCCTTGGAATCGTTTGTTGCATCGTTTTGCCGGGCAGGCCATGCAGAAAGACGACTGGACCCTGGCCAGACCCGACCGGCGCTTCCTGGAAATGGGAATCCTGGTTCCGGGACCCTACTCCGAAAAGGCCGGCCATCTGGTCGTCTCTGTCGACTCGTCGGCCAGCATCTCCCTCGAGTGTCTGGGTGCCGTGGGGGCCGAGTTGGGAGCCATCGCACAACAAGCCGAAGCCGTTACATTGATCGTTTCCGATGCGGCGGTTCAACAGGTTGTACACCCGCAAGAAATTGGCAGTTTCCTGAAGCGGATGCGATTTAGGGGAGGGGGCGGCACCGATCACCGGTGCGTTTTCCAGTGGCTGCGAGAACACCGATTCCAGCCCGACTTGTTTATCGGGCTCACCGACCTGTTCACCACGTTTCCATCCGCTCGCCCGCCCTACCCGGTCCTGTGGGTGGTCCCCCCTCTTCACGGGACAGCGCCCTGGGGCCATCTGGTGCCCATGCCGGCCCAATAGTGTTGGGTTTAACAGGTCTGTTATGGCAACCGGCCAACTGTGGCAAGTACCCCAAACAAAACCGTCTCGTACAGTGCATCGAGGTGCTCGTAGTGCGTTCGTCGACGCCACGAGAGAAAGAGAGAGTCTGCTTCTACCTGGGTCCCAGGATTTCCATCAGATATTCCGGGTGGTCGTGGGAGAACGTGGTGGG
>CAYTWV010000033.1:0-14067 GCA_964442235.1 uncultured Myxococcales bacterium
GACCGCCGAAGCAGCATGTCTGGGGTATATCCTGCCCCTCTTACCAAAACGCGTTTGCCATTAACCATAAAGACCCGGTGCCCCTCTGGCGTAAACTCGGACTCCACCTTGCGTATGCCAAAGCGCACCGTCTCTTCGTCGCTGACGTCTCCCTCTACCTCGGCCCTCAGCGCCAACTCGTATAACGGGTGCTCCAAATAGGGACGTGGCCACCAGACTTTGGGAGCAACAAGCGTCCACTTCGGGCAATCCTGGGCGGTCATCGAAACCTCTACGTCTGCCCCTGGCCCCAACTCTATCGTCTTCTGGCACACATCCCCTTCCAGTTCCGCTTTCAGCTCTACCGTCTTTTCCGTCGAGGCGTGGTTCCGAACCCGCGTCCACAACGTCAGCGTGGCCTTGTTCAGACTGGGAGTCTCCAGGTCGGTCTCTATAAAGGTCTCTTGCACGTCCACAGGCCCGGTATGTTGAAGTAGAACCTCGTCCCAAAGCCCCATGTTCTTGTCCGGCGGAGTCGGGTTCCAGTCCACCCACGTGAATGCCAAATCCAAGAACGAAGAAGCCCCGACCCAAACCGCTACCACGTTCTGAACCCCCGGCTTCACCTTCGAAGTCAAATCAAACTCAAAATGACGAAACGTCCCCTGTACCTGGGTCTCGTCAGCCAGCAACTGGCCGTTCAAGAAGACCTTGGCTCTGTGGTTGATTCCGGTGAAACGGATCTTGACTTGCTGGCCTGGAATCAGTTCATCAACAGCAAAGCTCTTGCGGAACCACCACCCTGATTTGTACGGGCTACTGTTCGACATCTCGTAATTTGTAAAATCCGCTTGGGCCGGATAATCCATGCCGGCCAAGGCCCGAATATCCATGCCAAAGAAAAACTCCAGCAACTCTCCCGCTGCCACTTGCGCCGCCACCACCGTGGTCGGCACTTCGGCCGACAGCCAGTTTGATGCATCATAAGTGGATGCCGAGATCGTCTCCCCGTCGGGCTTCCCTTTGGAGGAAGCCAGTTGCCACCCGTCTTGCAGGCTGGTTTGGGAAACACGCCAGGCAGCGCGGGGCGGTTCGCCAACGTCAAGCCTGCCATCGTCAGGCAGCGGCCCATCCCCCGGAACATCGTGCCGCAGTGCGTCCAAGCCAGTGTCGCGGATATCCACCAGCGTGTCTTGGGGGCCGGCATCGCCCGTTCCCCCGCGCTCTGCTCCACAAGCCAGATTCAAGCCCAGCAGCAGTACCCAAACCTGCCTCATTTCTGCCTCCTCAGCCCTGCCATCCGTCCGATCATAGGCACATCCAGTCGCTTGAACAGGCGAAAGTGGCAGTGGCCGCCATTTTTGTGATTCCCTCGAATCTACGGACCGACCCACACCCCAAAAATTCCCTTGTTCACACCCCGGAAATCCACTAGCCTCGAAAAATTGGCAGCGGCTGCCTCGTTGCGTGGCGGCTTGCTCACCCACGCGGCCCTTGCCTTTTGCTGGAGGTTGGATGAAACGCTTATTGTTTGCCCTGCTGGGGCTGGCTCTTTTGCCAACGTGCACGGATTCGCTTACTCCAGGCGGACTTGAAGAGATCCCCTCGGTGGACTTCAAGGCCACGGGGACGCCCAGAGTCCGCACCGACCGAACCTACTTCCGCGATGAACACAATCGATACGTGTACATGGCCGGAATCAATGTCGGCGGCACCAATAAGTTGCCCGTCACACCCGCCCCCGACGAGGATCCTCGCCAGGAACCCATCTCGTTTGTGGGGCGCCCGTTCCCCCTGGATCAGGCCGACTACTGGCTGGACCGTCTGAAGTTCGAATGGGGATTCAACACCATCCGGCTGGTCATCCTGTGGGAAGCCATAGAACACGAGGGCCGGGGCATTTATGACCAGGAGTACCTGGACTACATCGAGCAACTGGTCTCGAAGTGCAACG
The DNA here is from genome assembly GCA_964442235.1 of uncultured Myxococcales bacterium. GTDB lineage: Bacteria > Myxococcota_A > UBA9042 > CAIXZC01 > CAIXZC01 > CAYTWV01. The sequence goes on from CAYTWV010000033.1 coordinate 1,934, forward strand.
ACCGCGGCATTTACGTGCTGCTGAACTTCCACGAGAACCTGTTCAGCCGCTACCTGTATTCTAACTTTAACAGGACGCCGGAAGTGGGCGCCCCGGGAAGCATCGAATACATGCTCTCCAGCCTTTTCCCGCGTTCCGACGACCTTTCTTTTGACTCGCGCGTGGGCGGCGACGGCGCTCCCCGCTGGGCCGTGGAAGCTTGCCTGCCCGAAAAAGACATCGATAGTGTTCACTGGGGCATGAACAAGTTGCTGGGTCGCCTGAGCCAGAAACTGGACAATGGGTTCTGGTTCTTCCAGATCCTGGGCTTTGTGAACACCATCTTGAACGACCCCCTCATCAGCGGGTTGAATATGGATGACCCCAAGGCCCCCAAGCCCGAAGCCGTCGAAGAAGAGATGGCCTTGGAAGACTATGTGCTGATGATCATCGAGAAGATGGAAGCGGCCGATCCGGCCCTGACCCCCTTCGAGCCGCACGAGTCTTGTAATGTGCTGCCCATGACCAACTGGTGGAACAACGTTCTGCTCTCCTACGACGTAGAGCGCTGTTATGCTGCCTTCTACGCCGGCGACTCGGTGTTCCCCTCCTATACTTTTGATGTGGATGGCAAAACCCTCAACATCAAAGAGTACTTCCAGGAAGCCTACAAGAACTCCTGGCTCGAAGTGGTGAAGCGGGTCAAGAAATACCCGAACGTCGTGGGTTATGACCTGGTTAACGAGCCCCCGGGCGGCTATCTGGCCCTGGCGGCTGCAGCGATTTATTACGGCTCCGACTTCAATCTGGGGGCCGTCGAAAACCTGCTCACCGGCCTGGTGGGCGAGGAACTGGGCGCTGCCGTTTATCGTCTGATCTTCAGCTTGAACCTGATTCCGCTTGTGCCGCCCCGGGACTATTTCATTGCCGAGTTCATCCAGAAGAACAAGGGCAAGTACAACGACTTCAAGACCGCTCATCCCGATGATTGTGTGCCCAACACCAAGGCGCCCGGCGGGGCTCCCCTCTTCCCCAGCGACAGCGATCTTCTGGCCCTGTGCGCCAAAGACGCCGCCAAGCTGGAAGACCCCTGCCTGGTCAAACTCTGCCCGAAACTGGCCACCAACGCACTGGACTTTACGGCCGATCGGACCGAAATCGATAAGTGCCTGGTGGAAGTTTGTTTCAATAATGCCTTCTATGCCGACTTCATCGAGCAGACCAAAGAGACCTACCGGATGAACGACATGAACCTGGGCGGCGTGCTCAGCCTGAACATCGACTTCACCAGCCTTCTGGTCAACCTCTACGACCTGGTCGGTACTGCCATCCAGAAAGAAGACCCGAACGCCATCATCTGGCTGGAAGAGGGCGGCGGCGCCCTGGATTCCCTCGGCCTGGGATCGGCCAACTTGTGGAAGCCACCGGGAATCAAGAGTATGGTGTTTTCGCCCCACTGGTATCCCGATATCTATCCGTACATCGGGTTTAATGAGCCGCCTCGATACTTTGATATAGAGGAGTGGATTCTTCGGGACTTCACGCCTGATATTCAGATGGAGATGGATGCGGTAAAATCGACTTTCGGCCCCGTTCCAGTGGTTGTCGGAGAGTTCGGAACCTACTACAACTACAATGACTGGCAGTGGTCCGTCGATAATGATTATCGTATCTCTGCCGAGATCCTGGACAATTATTACGAGACCTTTGAAGAGCTCTTCGCTCATCAGCTGCTATGGTGCTTCAGCGCCGACAACCAGTGGAAAAAGGGCGACTTGTGGAACTTCGAGGACTTCTCTATCTGGGGTGCTGACGACAAGGGCAACCAGCGAACTCGTGGTGAACGAGCCTGGGCCCGCCCACGCCCCTGGGCCCTCAGTGGCAAACCCATCGAGATGCATTTCTATAGTGACTATCACTACTATGATCCCGACAAGGGGGAAGTGGACGCAACACGTGAGTTCTACTTGAAGTTCGGTTCCAAAGAGTCCGACAAACCCACCGAAATTTACGTCCCCAAGATCCAGTATCCCGACGGGTTCTATGTCTGGCTGTCCGATGGGTGGGCGACCTTCGACTCTGCCAAGAGTACCCTTTACTGCTACCCCACCAAGGATCAGCCCGGATGGGAACACTCGGTTAGCATTCGGCCCGCTCAAGAGGGCGCCGAGACCGTGGCGTGGAGCTACTTCTTTGACTTCCAGGGCCGAAAGGTCCAGGGCGACCACAAATAGGGGGAACACATGATTCGCATCCTACGAACAGCATTGCTGCTGCCGCTCCTCCTGATCGCCGTCACGGCTCGCCCGACACTGGCTCAAGAGGACCCATCGGTGCCCCTGGCGCCGCCGGTTCTGAAGGGGACGTTGGCCGACGACGTGAAGGTCAACCTGAACCTGGAACTGTTGAACCTGTTTATTCTTCGCAATGACGCCGATTTCGATCGACAGGACCCTTATTACGACAAATATGGCCAATCCGAAGGGTTCATGGCCTCGTTCCTGATGCCGCGATTCACGATCCTAAAAGGGGACTTCTTCAAGTTCTATTATGAGACCGAAATCGGCACTGACCTTTGGAGCTACAACACCCCTGACGCAGGGCTGGGCAAGTCCCCACGCAGCCTATCCATGAAACAGCGGGAAATCTGGGGCAAAGTCCGCCTGGATGACTTCTGGATCAAGGCCGGTTTCCAGCGGGTGACAGATACCTCTGGGCTCTTCATCAACCACTGGATCGGCGCTGCCCGATTCGGCTACGGGTGCGAGAAGGGCACTCACATCACTGCCTCTGTCGGCCAACTTCCCGACCAGACCTTTGAAGGCTGGGACTTCGGGGCTACCCACCTGGGCAGCTTCGGCGATGATGTCATGTTGGCGGCGTTGGATGGGCGAGTGAAACTCGATGACAACCTGAATCTGGACGCCGGGTTCTATTTCCTGCGAGATGGCTCGCTGATTGACCGACCTCGCCAGGTGGGGACTTTTTCGGCCACCTTCTCGGCCAACTACCCCAGTTGGTTGGCGTCGGCTTCGCTGCTGGCGCAATTCGGGACTCGCTCCGGCGCAGGTGCCGATGGCTCGGATACTGGCATCACCGCATTCGCCTTCACGGGCAATGCCGCCGTCAACTTCGGCCAGTTCCAGTTGAAGGCCAATCTGATTGCCCTTACCGCCGATGATGCCCACGAGGGTAATGACTCTACCGGCTTCCTTTGGTCGGGCAAACGGCCGGGGCAAGCTTCGCTGATGAACGAAAACACCATTCGCGATATCGGCGACAACATCGACGAACGTTTAGGCATCTTTGACGGGCTGTTTTATGAGATGACCCCGGGCATGGCTGGCGGAGATCTGGGGCTTTATATGCAGACTCTGACCTGGCTGAAGATTGGGGCCGTCAGTTCCGGGCTGCTGACTCTGAATGCAGACAACAGCATGGGAAGTCAGTTTGTGGGCTGGGAAAACGAACTGGTCGTCGACGTCACGGCGTTGGATGGCCTCTTCCAGGGTATCCTCACCGGCGGCGTCCTGCTGCCCGGCGAGGCCGGCTCGGCGTTCTCCAACATTCTTCCGAATCGCACAGCTACCGACCCCATGTACTTCATGTATCTCGCACTCTTCATGCGCCTCTAAACCAGTGATCTTGTTTCCCAGTCCCCCCCCTCGACTCGGCCCTTCGGCCGGCTCGGGGTAAACGGCTGCTGGGTGGATCGGGATATCTGAGCAGCCGTTTAGGATTCAGCGAAAATCAGGGGCTAGGGCAAAGCAGGGTTGCTCACTTCGGGAATCTGCATGGCCGCCTCGATGCGCCCGGCCACTTCGCTGGAACGAATCAGAACAAACACTCGGTAGGGGGTCGCATCACTTAGCGCCACGGCTTCGATGCGCAGCGTGCGGCCTTGGGCCGAAATGGCTTCCGAGGGCGACAATACCTGTCCATCCACAACCTCAATCAGGTCCGCCACTGCAAAATCGTCGGGAACCAGCACCGATACGTCGGTAAGAACATCGGCCAGAATCCAATGAGCATCCTCTTCGAACAGGCAACGTGAATAGTCCAATTCGGTCTGGGCCGTGACGTTAACCACGGGAATCACGATGGCGTCGGCGGACCGAATGGCTTCAACCAGAATGCCCTGGGCCGTGGCAGATGCCCCGCCCGTAGCCTCGCCCTCGCGAAGGAACTGGCGGATGCCCCGAATGACGCGGTTCACCTCTCCCATGGCTTCCCAAGTGCCCGGAAACTTGGCCACCTGTTCCATGGGGGTCATGAAATACATCAACCCTTTGGCCGCCGCCGCTACCACGGACATGGCCGATACCTTAAGCTCCGTAGCATTGGGATTGCCGATCCACCCGCTGGCCAGCCCCTGCGAATAAAACCAGGTCGGGCCCGGACGCTGGTTCTGCTGGACCGCCCTAAAGTAGTCATAGGGGGCACGCAATCCGGGAAGCGTCTGCGACAGAATGGTCGGAGCGCAGGACGCAAAGTAGATGTCCATTCCCTGGATATCGGCGATTCCCGAGAAGGTGCCATTGGGGCGATGCCTGGCCGCTCCAATATAGGTCGTCATGCCCGGGTGTTCGGTCCATGACCGTTTTGCGTCTCGTGAGACACGCCAGGGTTTGTCCTCCACATCACTGTCGACTTCATCCCCCAGCAGACGGGCTACATGAGAATAATCCGTCGTCCCGGGGTTGGCCCACTCGTCCAGCAGAAAGAACTGGTCCGGAATGGAAACCGAGGCCGCAATGATCCCTTCGGAGGTTGCATTGTTGCACCCCTCTTTGTTGAAACTGCCGCGCAGGAAAGGTGTGTCAAAGCCTTTGGCCCGATGCGCCAGATAATTCTCCCAATTGGCCGTCGGGTAGGGGCAGTCCGATTCGGAGACCCACGAGTGGATCGGATAGTGCGGCATAATGACCCGCCCCACACCCACCGAGGCTGGGGCATCCTGGAAACGAGCGACCACGGTCCAGGCTTCCCCCAACTGCAGAGCCTTGCACAAAGGAATCGTCCACATGACCGACTCTCCCGCACCCAACAGGGTCTTGGGGATACACGCAAACGACGTCACATCCCGGCCCTGAACCTCAAGAGCCGTCAACGTGTGCGGAACCACGTCTTCGTTGCGGGCGTGCACAATCACCGTCCCCAAATCGGCACTGGTGGTCACGAAGGTCAGTGGAACCAAGGGCTTTGCAATGGGGACCTGACCTTCCAGCGCCAGTCCGGCTTCCGTGGTGATCTTGACAGTGACCTCCGAGGCACCCTCCAACGCCAGAGTGCCCACATGGAACGCCAGGAAAAACGGCTGATCCGACTGCAACACAAAAGGCCACACGTGCACCCAGTGGTAGGTCCCGGGCACCGTCAGAGCCAGTACATCTTCCGGCGTCTCCACGTTGGCAAGCACCTCCGGAAACGCCAGATGGGTCACGTCGGTCCCGTTCAATTCAACTTTGGTCACCGCCCCAGACGTTTTGGAAACCGCAGCAATCTGGATTCGGCCCCCCTCGATGGTCTTGTTACCCAACTCGGGATACTTTTCGAAGGGATAGAAGAAGTCCGACCGATACGTCCCCGCTGGCTGGTCCGACAGACTCTTGTCACATGCTATCGTCCCAGGCTCACATGATGCGATCGCCTGAAGGTGCCAGTCCTGCGGGGGGTCTTGCACATCGGTGTCCACGTCGCCCAAATCACCGACTCGCGTGTCGCCCTGAACCTGATCGGTGGATAACTCACCCATGGCGTCGGCCGGGGGCACATGCCCATCCAACAGGTCACCCGCAATGTCCGCCCCGACCTGGTCCGCCGACCCATCTTGCGTGATATCCCCACTGGAACTGCTCTTGTTGCCAGAGCCGCACGAACACAAAAACATCACTGCCAGAATTGCCCCAATTGGGGCTGAACCCTTTCTCACACTCATCATGCCCTTGCTCCCTGCTTCCCGAAACGTTCAATCGGCGGCAGATCCACCCAAAATCAACCGATGCGGACTCTAACATGTGGCAGGAACTGACACAAAAGGAAAGCAGTGAGCTCCCAAAGCAACGGCCAGGACCCAACCTGGCAGTCGCTGACAAAAGGCTGGACCATCCACACCTTCGACTGGTAAGTTGGGGGCCTTGTTATAGGGGGAGCACCATGTTCACTCGTTTTGGGGGCCACCATCGGGAAACACCAGCGCCGGCCAAGAACGCCGAATCTTGGATCCGGTCTCTTTCGTCTTGCGCCCAAGCCCGCCGGGCGGACCCCTTCTGCCGACAAGGCTATTCCTGGACCCTGTTTGCCACTTTAATCTTAGGTTCCCTGGCCCTTTTGCCCGCTAATGGGTGCGGGTCCGATGGCCGCACCGATGTGGTCTCCGGGGCCGACCAAGAGGTCCAGCCGCAGCCCGACGTGTTTACGGATACCCGTGAGCCCGCGGATTCCCATGCGGACTCGATTGGCCCGGATTCGTCCCTCTTTGACCCCGCAGCCGTCCAGATTCCCTACTGCAAGGTCGATGAACAGCAGGTCGAGGCAATCTACCAAGGTCTCTCTGTTCGCCAGCGAATCGGCCAACACCTAAGCATGCATATCCTGCGAAAAGGAACCTCGGTGGACCCCGTGTCGGAGCAGAAGATGCGGGACCTGCTTCCTGGGGCGGTGTCCGTGGCCCAAATCACCGGGGTTGCCGAACACGCTCCCGAAACGACCGCACGGTTCCTTCACCACGCCCAACTTCTGGCCGCGGAACTCTCAGGAGTCCCCCTGTTTATCAGCAGTGATCAAGAGGGGGGCGTGTACACCTCGGTCAACCATATGACCGGGGGAACCGACAGCATCGGACCCACGGCCATCGGGGCCACCCGCGACCCGTGGGTCGCCTTCGACCAGTTCGATATGATGGGCAGGGAAGTGAAAGCCATGGGGATTAATACCAACTTTGGCCCCCTCTTGGACACCCACTATCACAAAGACAATGGAAACCTGAATACCCGAACCTTTGGACCCGATGTCGAACTCAATACAAAACTTGGTCTTGCTGCCTCTTCTGGCTTTCGTCATAATCTTGTACTTGCCATGGCCAAACACTTTCCGGGGGATGGAATGACCGGAGGCAATACACATCACACCTTCATTGTAAATGGTGCTTCCCGTGAAGAACTTGAAAATAAACTATTAAAGCCATTTAGGGCAGCATTTGAGGGTGGTATTGATGCGGTGATGATGATGCCGGCACAATTCACTGCACTAGATGATAAACGAGCCGCAATTACGTCAAGACCCATCATAACCGGCATTCTGCGTGGGGAGATGGGCTTCCAGGGGCTGGTCTTTTCCGACGACCTCAGCATGTACGGCGCCAGACTCGGTCTCTCGCCCGAGCAGTCTCAGGGGGTCGAAGCCATCAAGGCCGGGACCGACATCCTGCTGACCGGCGGAGAAGACCTGCTTGTCCTTGTGGACCGAATCGAGCAGGAACTTGCGTCAGGGGGCATCCTTGAGGAGGAGTTTGCCGAATCCACCAAACGCATTCTTCGCCACAAACAGAAGTACTGCCTCTTTCAACAGCCAACCTATCCCGACGAGAAGGACATCGAAACCGTTGCAGCTCGGGTGGCGCGCCCGGAAGATGCTGCCATGACCTTGCAGCACGCGGTGCGGGCGGTGGCCCTGCTTGTCGACGACGGGGTCTTGCCGCTGACGGGCAAACGGGTGTTGTGTGTGGGGCCCTCGGTGCTGCTGGCCGATCCCGCTGCCGGATGGAACTGGTTCCTGGAGAGTTCGTTCTGCTCGGCACTGCAGGCGGTGGACCCCTCGGTTTCCAAGCTGGATTATGTGGTGGGCGGGGGGGAAGCAGCCGCCCGCAATTTCCTGCAGAACCACTTGGATCAGGCGGATGTCGTGGTCGTGGCGACCTTCCACAGCTTCTTCAGTCAGCCTCAACAGGAATTGCTGGAGTGGATTCTTGCCAACAGTGATTTGCCCGTTGTCCACGTGCCACAGGGTGTCGTCTTTGACGCACTGCAGTCACTGGACAGGGCCTCCGCTGTCCTGGCCTTGCAAGGCAGCCTGCCCGTTATGTTCCAGGCCGCAGCGCAGGTTTTGTATGGACGCGCTACCGCTGGCGGCCAGGTCCTTTACGACCTTACCAATCCCTGATTCTGCCTTTGTAAGTTTTGTAATTTCCGCCGGCCTTGCCTCGGTTTAAGAAACGGTGTACACTCACGCTTCAGCCTTACGAAACAGTTTTCGAAACTGAGGAAATATTCGATGGTCAAGAAAGGAAAAAATGGGGCGGACCCTTCTCTGGAACCTGTTTTGACCCAGTCCGCGGCCCAAAAACCCACGAAACCCACGAAACCTGCGAAACCTGCGAAACCCACGAAGCCTACGAAACCTACGAAGCCTACGAAACCTACGAAACCCGCTGTGCCCCCCTCGGGGTCCGCTGCGAGCCAGACCAACGCAAAGGCAACCGAACCCAAAGAGAGGCCTTTCCCCATTGTAGGCGTTGGCGCCTCGGCCGGAGGATTGGCCGCCTTCGAAGCATTCTTCTCGGGGATGCCCCCGGACACTGAGCCGGGAATGGCCTTTGTTCTGGTGCAACACCTGGCACCGGACCACAAGAGCATCCTCACCGAACTGGTTCAACGTTACACCCGCATGCAGGTCTTCGAGGTTGAAGACGGCGTCAAGGTCCAGCCCAATTGCGCCTACATCATTCCCCCCAACCGCGATATGGCGTTCTTCAACGGCTGCCTGCAACTGCTTGAGCCTTCCGCCCCCAGGGGCCAACGCCTTCCCATCGATTTCTTTTTTCGATCCCTGGCCTTGGACCAGCATGAAAGGGCCATCGGCGTTATTCTTTCCGGCACAGGCAGCGACGGCACCCAGGGCCTGAGGGCTATCAAGGGCGAGGGCGGCTTGGCCGTCGTGCAGGACCCCGCCACCACAGAGTACGATGGCATGCCTCGCAGCGCGTTGGCGACTGGGTTAATCGACTTCACGCTGCCGGCCGGAGATATGCCGGCTAAACTCATCGCCTATGCCTCCCACGCATTTGGGAACCGCGTCTCACCGGATGCGGGCCTGGTACCCAAATCAGAGACTGCACTAAAGAAGATCTTTGTCCTGTTGCGCAATCACACGGGGCACGACTTTTCCCAGTACAAACTCAGCACGGTGTCTCGCCGAATCGAACGGCGTATGGCCGTCCACCAAATCGAAACAGCAGATCGGTATTTACAGTATGCCCAACAGCATCCGGAAGAGTGGGACGCCCTCTTCCGCGACCTGCTAATCGGCGTTACCAATTTCTTTCGCGACCCCGAAGTCTTTCAGCACCTGGAGCAACAGATCATTCCCAAGCTGTTCTTTTACAAATCGGCCGATGCCGCCGTCCGCATCTGGGTGCCGGGCTGCTCTACCGGCGAAGAAGCTTACTCGCTGGCGATTCTGCTGGCCGAACGTCAGGAAGTATTGAGGCAGACGTTCAAAGTTCAGATCTTTGCCACCGACATCGATCCTCAAGCCATAAACGTGGCCCGCATGGGCCGATTTCCCGCCAGCATCGCTGCCGACCTGTCCCCGGAACGATTGGCCAGGTTCTTTACGCCGGAATCGGACGGCGCCAGCTTCCGAATTCACAAGGCAATCCGAGACATGCTCGTGTTTTCCGAGCAGAACGTAATCAAAGACCCGCCTTTCTCTAAATTGGACTTGATCAGTTGCCGCAACCTCTTGATCTATCTTGGGCCAGAGTTGCAGAAGAAACTCATTCCTCTGTTTCACTATGCTCTCAACCCCAGCGGTTACCTGCTCCTTGGAACGTCCGAGACCGTCGGTGAATTTCATGACCTGTTTACGGTGCTGGACCGAAAGCTGAAGTTGAATCAGCGAAAAGGCGCCCATGAGGGTGCGCCCAAAACGGCCCCGACCCGTTTCGCCCTGCCCCCGTCGTCCATGCAGGTGCCGCTCCCAATCCAGGGTGGAAATCCCTCGCCTCCCCCAAAACTCTCCTTTCGAGCGCTGACAGAACAAGCCCTGCTTCAGCATATCTCCGCTGCCGGCATACTGGTTAATGGCCAAGGCGATATCCTCTATCTTCACGGTCGCACCGGCAAATTCCTGGAGCCCGCACCCGGCGAGGGAGGCATCAACAACGTCCTCAAGATGGCCAGAGAAGGACTGGAGCGCGATCTCTCCTTGGCGTTGCATAAGGCCGTTCGGGGCCAGGACTGCGTCTTCTGCCCGAACTTGCGCGTCAAAACCAACGGCGACTTTACAACGGTGAATCTGGCCATTCGTACGGTCCCCAGTTCCCCCCCCGGGGCCCCGGAAGACCCCTTGTATCTGGTCATCCTCGAGGAGGCTCCCTCCATGGTGGTCGGGCCGGGATTGGCCAGCACGGCTAGTCTTCTTCTTGACGTGGTCAGCCCGGTGGATCCGCCCGGACAGCACCTTACCCAAGACTTGAATGCACACGTCATCGCTCTCAAGGCGGAACTGCAAGGCAAAGAGGAGTATCTTCAGGCAGCCAATGAAGAGTTGAAAACGTCTAATGAGGAACTAAAATCTTCGAACGAAGAAATGCAGTCGGTCAACGAAGAGCTGCAGTCCGCAAATGAAGAATTAGAAACGTCAAAAGAGGAACTGCAATCCGTCAACGAGGAACTGGCCACGGTTAACGCCGAACTACAGGACAAGGTGACCGATCTGTCCAGGGCCAACAACGACCTGAACAACCTGTTGGCCGGTACGGGCATCGCCACAATCTTCGTGGATGACGAGCTTCGCCTGCTGCGTTTCACCCCCTCTTCGACACGGGTCATCAACCTGATTCCCAGTGACCTGGGGCGCCCCTTGAGCCACATTGTATCCAATTTGGTAGAATACAATCAGCTTGTGGACGATGTTAATGGGGTGTTTCAGTCACTAGTTGCAAAAGAGCTTGAAGTACAAACAAAAAGTGGATGTTGGTACGTGATGCGGATACAGCCTTACCGCACCCTTGAAAATGTAATCCAAGGTGCGGTGATTACCTTCGTTGACATTACCGAGCTCCGGCGGTCCCAGGACGCACTGCGAAAAGCCAGCGAGTTGCATCGGCTTGCCATGGTTGTGCGGGACTCTTTGGATGCCGTGACGGTGCAGGATCTGGATGGTCGAATTACGGCCTGGAACCCCGGGGCAACCCGCCTGTATGGGTGGACCGAGGCCGAGGCACTGAAGATGAACGTCAGCGCCCGAATTCCCGAAAAGCTTCGGCGCGAGGAGCTGGCGAAGGTCCATCAACTGAGCAGGACTGAAGTTTTGGAACCGTACCACACCCAGCGATTGGCCAAGGACGGAAGTCTTGTGGAGATCACCTTGGTCTCTACCGCGTTGATGAATCCCGAGGGCCAGATGTATGCCATTGCAACCACGGAACGTAAGGCAAGAGTCTAGCAGTCGATTATTGGAGGCTTGCTGTGAAACAAAAAGGTACCCCACCCAACCAGACTCCTGATCCATCGGAAACCCCTGACCAAAGCCCATCCCCCAATGCTGACTCGACGCCTGGTCCATCCACAAGCTCGCCTCAGGAGTTGCGACACCATGCCGAGCAGATGATCCGTGCCGTGGGCCGAGCCACCCTGGAGTCCAAAGAGGGTCTCTCTCCGGAAGTGGGTCGGCTGGCACTCCATGAACTTCAGGTGCACCAGATCGAACTGGAGGTGCAGAACGAAGAGTTGCGCCGATATCAGCATGAACTGGGAGAAGAAAGAGCCAGATACTTCGACCTCTACGACATGGCGCCGGTGGGCTACCTCACTCTCAGTGACATGGGAATGATCCGTGAGGCCAATCTCACGGCCTGTACACTGCTAAAAGAGGCTCGTAGCCGGCTCCAGCAACGTAGATTCTCGGCTTATGTCCTTAGTGAAGATCAGAACCTCTATTACCAGTTCTTAAGAGGATTGCTTCAAGACGAAGTTCCCCGGGTTCAGAAGCTCCGAATGGTGGCAAGCGGTGGAAAGGAGTTTTGGGCTCAACTGGACGCCACCGTTGTCCACATGGCCAACGACTTGCGGGGCTGCCGAGTTGTCCTGATGGACATCACCCCGCAAACACTGGCCGAATTGGAGAAGACAAAACTGGAAGCCAAGCTCCAG
>CAYTWV010000033.1:14077-15277 GCA_964442235.1 uncultured Myxococcales bacterium
CATGACTTCAACAACATGTTGGGGGTTATCATAGGCAGCGTGGACGAAGTCATTGGACGCACAGGTCCCGACCAGCCCATTTATGCTGACCTATTGGAAATTCGCGCCGCTGCCCTTCGCTCGGCCAGTCTTACCCGGCAACTGCTGGCCTTTGCCCGTAAACAGGTCTTCGAACCCAGGGTGTTGGACCTGAATGAAGCCATCACCGGTGCACTCAGGATGCTTCATCGTCTGATCGGCGAGGACATCACTCTGACGTGGCAACCCCAAAACGGCCTCTGGTATGTCCTCATGGACCCGTCGCAGATCGACCAGATTCTTGCCAATCTGTTCGTCAACGTCAGGGACGCCATCTCGGGGGTGGGCCACGTCACCATCGAAATCGGAAATATCACCTGCGATGAGGCCTTCTGCAAACGCCATCCGGCGGCCACCGTCGGCGACTTCGCAAAGGTGGTCGTCGCTGACAACGGCTGCGGCATGAACGCCGAAACCGTGAAGCACATCTTCGAACCCTTCTACACAACCAAAGAGGTGGGCGGAGGTACCGGCCTTGGCCTGGCGATGGTCTATGGCATCGTCAAGCAGAATCACGGTTTCATAGAGGTTCAAAGCACTCCTGGATTGGGTTCCACCTTCAGCATCTATCTGCCTCGATACCAGGGTAGCGAAAGGCCGGCTCAAACGGTTTCCAGCCCCAAAACGACTGTCCAGGCCCACGAAACCATCCTGTTGGTAGAAGATGAACCCTCCAATCTGAAAGTGGTTACGACAATGCTTTTACGCCAGGGCTACACCGTCTTGTCAGCTCCCGGACCCGTCGAAGCCTTGAAGCTTGCCAAAGAGTACACAGGCCCCATTCATCTGCTGATGACCGACGTCATCATGCCTGAAATGAACGGGGTGGAACTCTCCAGAAGCCTCTTGGCCGACCACCCACATCTCAAGTGCCTGCTGATGTCCGGATACACTGCAGACCTCATCACACAATATGGCGCCACAAATCAGGGCATTTGTTTCATCCAGAAACCCTTCTCCCGGGACCAGATGGCCGTGAAACTCCGAGAAGCCTTCGATTCGAACCCGTAGCCTGGTCACCAGGCCCTGGATAGCAGCAAACCCACTCCGGCCCCCCCCTCGCTTGATACTCCCCGCCGGGCCTGTTCTATCCCACCGTTGACCGGCTCGTTATGGAACAGG
>CAYTWV010000034.1:0-1783 GCA_964442235.1 uncultured Myxococcales bacterium
GTCTCGCACGACTCGGACGTCCACAATTCGGCCGGCATCGGCGGGGGTCAGGGCCACACGAACGGAGCCTTCATCGACCCATCCTGGCAACTTCTGGAACACAAACGTGTTGCTGCCCAGCGAAACCGTGGCTTCTCGATGGACTTCTGCCCGATCGGAAAAGACGGTGACTTTGGTGACCGAAGAAGAGACTGGGGTCGCGGCCTCTTCAGCCTGCGTGATGGTGGGCAAACCAAGGCAAATCCCAAGGAGCAGCATCGATAAGGCTTTCATAAATTCCTCCGTCAGCGTGTGTGCCAGATTGGGCGACGTACCACGAAAGGCGCCGGTCTACGAACTGGTTGTCTTTGAGTTCTACTCTTTTTCGACGGGAGGCTCAACGTTCTCAAGAGCCACGGGAGCGGCGGTCTGGACGGGACCTGCCGGCGCAGAAACGGGAACGGGCACGGGGGCCGAGGAGATCGGTGCCGGCACCGGGGCTTCGGTTCGTCCCCAAAGTCCGATGGTCATGACCAACAGGAAACACCAGACCAACGCCAGCATCACGATGGGTGCCCACAGGATGGTCAGTTCGGGGCGGTTCTGCCACGAATGATCTACCAGGGCCAACCCGCCGGGAATCAGCGAAAAAAGTGTCCAGATCCAGAAGCCCGAAAAGAGGCCCATCAGCGCCAGATTGGCGATGGGACCCACCTTGCGGCCGGCCGAAAGCCCCATGGAGGTGATCAAAACGTAGACGCCCAGGATGGCCCACATGCCTACGTGCATGTACCAGTCGCCGAACTTCTCAGCTTGGACCACCGAAATGCCCACGCCGGCAGCAAGCAGAAAAAGGGCAAAGATGCCCAGAAAGAAGAGTCTTCGATGGGTCTCCAGGAACGAACATGCAGCGGCCATGCTACCCTCCAGCTAACGTGGGGCCGACTATAGAACAGTTCGAGGCTTGGCGCAAATAGGCTCTCTCCGGCGCGCTCCGCAAAGGGCGAGCGCGGCCCATGCCTCGACTCGGCTGCGCCTCGCTCGGCACAGGCCCGCCCCCGACCCCGGGCCGACGGCCCGGGGTCACCCCCCAACGTGCCGTTGGGGGGTGGCTGCCTCCGAAAGGTGGTCAAGTAGCGCGTCGGAGAGAGAGGCCCCCCGGGTCGTAGCCCGGGGGGCGCGTACCGTCGCATTGCGACGGTACGCGGGGGGCGGGCCCGTCTCGCCGAAGCCTTGGCGAAGGCGGGATGGGCCGCGGTCACCCCTAAGTGGGCGCGTCCTTCGTGACTCCCTAACCGAACGGTGATAACGTCGGCAACTGGAACCTCTGGTACCCACTGGGGGAACTCGGGGCTTGTTGTGGTGCTTGGTCTGCCGGAAGGCGTTTGGCCAAGGTGGGGGGAACCCCTGGATCACGCAGGTTTCCGCTGGTTTGATGAGCCGGAAGGCGTTGATTCGAACCACCGAGGCTTGTCCTTGGACCCGCGGTGAAACCAGTTGCGGTTTGCCGGAAGGCTTAAGCCGTGACTCCCGAGGGCTTCGGCTCTCGGCGCCGCGGGGTGTCCCACTACCCCAGCACGTTGGCAGCGGCGATATCGGCCACAATGGTGACGTTGGGGTGGGTAACCAGGGCAGAGGCGGGGAAGGAGGGGTCAAAGGCGTCGGCGTTACGCAACAAGGCCAGCACGTCGGCTTTGGATTCGCCTGTGGCCAGCACCAGAATCTGTTGGGCTTCCAGGATCGTACCGATGCCCATGGTGATGGCATTACAGGGCGTCATGTCCAAATCATCGCCAAAGAGATA
>CAYTWV010000034.1:1793-14031 GCA_964442235.1 uncultured Myxococcales bacterium
CGAGATTTCTCGGTCAATTCCCGGGGGCCCGTGCGGCTGTCCAACGAAGTGCCCGGCTCGTTGAAGGCGATATGTCCGTTGGTTCCCAGGCCCAGCACCGCCAGCTTCAACCCACCCATCTGAGCGATTTTGGATTCATACTCTTTTCCGGTCCACACCGGGTCCGCCGACAGCGGATCCAGCGTGTGCAGCCTGGTGGCCGAGAGCCCTGCAGGGTCCACAAACCGACTCTTCAAAAAGAAGCCGAAGGTCGATTCCAGCTTGATCTGCGGACACAAGAAGTCGTCCAAAGCAAACCAGTGAGTCAGGCTAAACAGATCCGGCTCGGTCTGGGCACGGCGAATCAGTTCGGCATACAGCGGCAGGGGCGTCTTGCCCGTGGGCAACGCAATGGGGCCCTCGGGGAAGGCGTGGGCCACGTTTTCCACAGTCAGAGCGGCGTATTTGGCTACATCTCGGGGGGATGTCAGGATCTCAACTCGCATTCGGTCTCCCTTCGGGGGGTGTCGGCAACTCCCCCTGCTCCGCAATCCAAATAGCCCAACGGGACACAAGGCGCAATGGTCAATTCGGCGCATTTCAAAGTATGGCGTGCGAAGCGCAGCGATGGTACATTGGCGGCCGTTCGAGTTCCTCTTCATCTGAAAAGGGGTATCAGGATGCGTCGTCTTCTTGTTTGTGTTTTGATTTCAGGGCTTTGGGCGTGTGGTTCGGATTCAAAGTCCAGTGGGCAGGATGTCGCTGCCGATGGTCTGTTGCCAGGGGACGTGGCGCCGGACACGAACGATGTGGGTCACGAACTGGTGCCAGGCGATTTGTCGCCCGATTTGGCGCCAAGCCCCTGCCTGTATGCCAACGTGCCCCAAGATACACCGGATCCCAACCAGAAGAAGTTCGCTTTGTCCATGTTCCACTTCAACATTCAGTATGTTGTGGGCGGCCTGGATGCGCAGACCCCCGAGGGCGAGACGCTGTCCATGTGCGGCGGCTTCTGCGAAGGCTGGACCGACGACAAACTTCACGACTGGTACATCACGTCGGTCTTTGAACCGGTCATCGAACTGTTCCTGAAACACCCCGAGTGGAAGGCCACTTTCGAATTCCAGGGATTGTTGATGGACGTCATGGAAAAGCGCCATCCGGAAGCCCTGAAGAAGCTGCAACAGGCGGCTCAGCAGGGCATCATCGAAGTGGTCAGCATCCACTATTCGGACCAGTTCTTTCTGGCGTTCCCCCGGGTGGATTTGCAGCGCTCGCTGGAATTGAACCGCAAAGTGTTTGACGAGGCCTGTGTGCCGCTGTCTCCCGTGGTGTTCAACCAGGAAGGGCAGTCGGGCGAAGGCAAACACCGCTTCATGAAAGAGAACGGCTTCAGCATCTCGGTCTTCCCGGCAAATTTGTGGCTTTATTATCATCAGGAAGGTGACAGACTGCCGTACTACAAGGACCGGGATGTGGATGTGGTGATCGGCCCGGGCAAGGGCTATCGCAGCGATCTTCCCTCGGTATTCGAGAAGGACCCGACTTCGGGCATCGAAGTAACCTGGACCTTCTTTGATGATGGCGATTTGCTGGCTTATCCCCCGTCCCCCTATCTTGCGCCGGCCTATACGCCCGAAGAGGGACAGAAAAATCTGGCCGAGTATGAGGCCAAGCTGCTGGATTTGGAGAGCAAGGGCTTCAAGGTAACTTCGTTGTCCGACTATGTGGCACATCTAAGGGCCCAAAGTGTACCGCAGCCTGAACTGCCTCCGGTGCTGGACGGGACGTGGCAACCGATCGATACGGACAGCGTGCATCGGTGGCTGGGCGGTCGGTCCGTGGGGGCCAGCAATTACCTGGAGCGGGACAATCAAATCCGAACCTCGAACTACGCCATTCGCACGGACCTGGAAGCCGCATTGTACCTGGTAGCGGCGGTGCCTGCTGCTACGCCGGGCAAGGCGGACTTGGAAGCGAAGCTGGAGCAGGCCTATTACCATCTTTATCTGGCCCAAGTTTCCGATACTACGGGCATCACGCCTTGGTTGGGTGAGTTCTATTATGGCATTATCCACAATCGGGAAGCCAAGAAGTTAGGCGACGAGGTTTGGACCCAGGCCCTGGCTTTGCTGGATTGGCCGCACGCCGGGGTGGATTTCGAGATGGGAGAGGCCTCGAAGATGGACTCGTTGCCGGTGTACGACGAGATGCAGGAAACCACGGCCCCCTTCGAACTGGAGGTGATCGCCGAAACCCGAGAAACGACGCTGAAATGGTACGGTGGGTCCACCAGTTTCCAGGTTCGGTTCAGCTATGGTCCCGCTGCCGATCCCGTGGGCAAAGACGAGTCCAAAACCAAGGTATCGCTGGGGTTCCCCCGGACCGAGACTCGCTTCCTGTACACTCCGGCTTTGGCCGAAGATGAAGTGGTGGACTACGGGTTTGACCAGTTCACCTTCCAGAATCCCGAGGTCTATCTGCCCCTGTCCAACGGCCTGATTGGCCTTGGCAATGACTGGTGGGTGATCAAACACTGCGACACGGTGCATGTGGCCGCCCGCGTTCCCACGGACCCCGAAGAAGAGTTCATTCAGTTTGTGGATGAGACCGCAGACCCCGTTGCCCCCCAGCAATGGACCTTCACCGTGCTGCAAGGCACCTGGGAAGAGGCCCTGGCAGCGGCCCGGTCCATCAATACCCATCCGATGATCATGAAATAGGGATGTCGGTGGGCCGAAACGCCCATCAATCCGGCCTGAGCGGTCTATTGCACCGAACCTAAACTCAATTGTTTCTAGTCGAAGATGTCCCCAAGCATATCGAGGAAGCCGCCCTTCTTCTTTCGGCGGCCGTGTTTGTCGTAATAATAGTCCCCGTGGTCCTTCTGGTAATGACGGTCGTGTTCCCGATAGGTATCTCGAGGATCCACCGGGGGCGGCGGCTGGGCTGCCCGGCCCTGGACTGGTTGGGGGGCGTATTGGGCCGGTGCCGGTGCCTGCACCTGGGCCGGTGCTTGCGGTGCTGCCGGCTGTGCGGCGGGCGCACGGATGGTTCGTTCCAGGTCTTCGATCTCGGCCTGTGCCCGGGAGACGATCTTCTCCAACTCACCTCGGTCCAGCCAGACCCCTCGACACTGAGTGCAAACGTCAACGGTCACACCGCTGCGGTCCTTTTCTTCCAGCGTGGGCTTCTCACAACGAGGACATAACATGGCGACGACTCCTTTCGCATACCGCGCCGGTCCGCTCAAGGCCACCCTTGTGGCCCCATGGATCCGGAACGAGACTTGAGTATAACAACTGAGTTATGGATTTTCTTCCCACTTGGAAGGGTCTTTCACGATGTCGCAGTCCACATAGGATGCGCCGGCCGGATTGGCGAAGGGGGACCAGCAGGTCTCGAAGATCTGGGCCATGTCTTCCACACTGAACCAACACTCTTTGGTGTCACCCTCGCCCTTGCATGAGGGCGGACGATAGCCACCCAACTCGCCGTCGGGCACGGAATCGGCCCAGGGGTCCCAGTAAGGCCAGGCCTCGATTTCGTCAGCGGCCTTGGCATAAAACTGCTGAATCATTCGAGCTTCGGTGTTGGTCAGCGGGAAACCGTAGCTGGCAGCATGAGCCAGGTACAGAGCCAACTCTTTCTGGTAGCTTGGGACGTCAGTCTTCATCTGCTCGGCGGTGGTGCGGGCTTTCTCTTGGGCCGTTCGTTCGTCCAGGCCGTCCAGCAGTTTGGCTGCGGCCTCATAGTCGCCATTGACCAGGGCGTTGGCCACGTGGGCCAAGTGGAAATAGCGGCAGATGCGCAAATTGTACCGATTAATTTGGAACGAGAGTTCGTCATATAAATTCGGCTCACCACGACCACACTCTTCTTTTATAGGAGCGTGATAACCAATCAATTCGGCCGTACGCCTGGCATTACACTCACCCTCGGGCACCAGATCCATGTAGTGGACAAAACTGGCCAGGTCGCCCCGCTCTTTGTCCGCCGTCTTGTCGCCTGTAAAACCGGGCAGGAAGATGTTCCCGTCCTTGTCTTTGGTGCGGATGCGTTGTTCCGAGTCGACGATGTCCTTGGCAAAGGCCTGAAGCAATTGATCGGTTTCGGTGCAGGCCTCTTTGACCGCCGGGTTGGGGCTGCGTTCGGCAGCATACCGAACGATGGGCACCAGGCGGAAGATGTGCGGCACGTCGTCCTTCGAGCGCATGTTGGTGACCCAGACTTTGCCCCAATAGGGGTTGTTCTCATAGGCAAATCGGCTGCAGTTCCAGCGGTCATAGGGGCTGAACCAGCCGCTATAGTCCACGGCCTTCTTTTTGCCGTCGTGGGTCAGGAATTCGTGGTTGAAGGCAGCAATGTTGCGGCTCATCAGGTGGTGGATGGGATCGTTTTCGTCTTTGACCATGCCCAGCATGGAGGCCGACATGCCTTTGCACAGTTTCTCGGCGGCCAGCGCCACCGTCGGGTCGTTCCAAAGCAGATGTGCTGCCAGAACGTCCCCCAACACCCGGCTGAACGGAATGTGCAGATTGTGTCCACCATCGTTCAGGTTTTCGGGGTGATAGAACGTGACCTTGTCGCCCTCTTTGCGGAAGTGCTCACCGTACCAGAACTGCCAGTCCCGCTTTCCCGTCGAGGCGTCCACGCCGTGAGTGGTATAGAGAACATAATCGAAGTACTTGACCTTCTTGAGGAATTTCAAAATCTTGAGTGTGAAATCCCGCTTCTCTTGGGCGGTCAGCGGCTCACCCTCGTTGGGGCGGGTATAGGTGACATGCAGGAAGTCGGGCAGACCTTCGTCCACGACTTCGGGCTTGGTGTCGGCGGGAATGGAATCCGGGGCCACGAAGTCGCCGGCAGCGTCGGTTGCAGCGTCTTGAGAGGCGGTTTCCGGGTCGGCGTCGCTGGCCGCATCGAGGGGCCGAGAGTCGGCCTTCAGGTCTTCTAAGGTCAAGTCGGCAGGCTGGATATCGCTGCCTTTTTTGCTGTCCGAGGAACACGCAGAAAGGCCACCCACCAAAAGTCCAACCACCAGCGCTACATGTAGAACCGTGTGTTTCATCGTCATACTCCGGGGCCTTGGCCGGCCCTGCTGCAGTCCGTGAGGGAACAATACATGAGGATGGATGTGGCGGACAAGTCTTGCGCATCGTGGAAGGGGTTGCGGGGGCCAAGGAAAGCGGGCTCAATTTCCTCCTTTGCCTAATGCCTAAACATGATTACGTTTGGGCCTGACCGGAAGAGACGAGGGGGCAAAACATGGCCAAGAGAGAACGTGTGCTGGTGACCGGGGCCGGGGGCAGTTTAGGGCGCCTGGTGGTCAAGGAGTTGCTGGATGCCGGGTATTCGGTGCGTGCCACGGATTTGCCAGAGAAGCCGATGCACGAAGCTCACGACCATCTGGAAGTGGTTCCGGCGGATCTGCGAGATCTGGCGGTTTTGCCCAAACTGACTCACGGGGTGCAACGAGTCATTCATGCGGCAGCGTCGTTGAGTTTGGAGCAGCCATGGAATGCGTTGAAGCAGGTGAACGTGGATGCCACGCTGAATCTGTTTGATGCGGCTCAACAGGCGGGGACCACGAGCTTCGTGTTTCTGTCCAGTGCTTCCGTGTATCAGACGCAGCGGCGACGGGTGAAAGAGACCGACCCGCTGGAGCCGCTGGACAACGTTTCAAAGAGCAAGTTTGCTGCGGAGCGAGGGCTGTTGCGCAAGAAGCAGACCGGGGCCTCGATGCGGCTGGTGGTGGTTCGGCCGGCCATGACGCTGGGGCCGTACGGAACGGCGCTGATGTCCAGCCTGGCCACGGCGCCTCCGCTGTTTCGGGAGCGATTCGGATTTGCGCCCAAGATGTTTGGGGGTCCTCGCACGGCTCTGGTTCATGCGGTGGATGTGGCCCGGGCGTCGATTCACTTGATGGAGCGGGGGCGGGACCTGGGTTTCTATAACGTGGCCTGCGACGACTGGAACACGCTGGCGGATTTGTTCAATCTGGCCAGCGAGGCATACGGCCTGCTTGTTTTGCCCCTGTGGCCGGTCTTTTTCCCGCCTGTGGATTGGGTCCAGAAGGGACATGGGTTGCTTTCCAGGCCTGAGATGGGTGCGGGGTTTCGACTGCTGACCAGGGGCACTTGGGCCAAGTTGCGAAAAAAACACGACTTAAATGGCCAGTTGGAACCCTATTTCAGTCCGGAAACTCTGGGGTACGGTCTGCGAGATTTGACTCTGGAGACCCAGCGGTTGCGAGAGACGGGCTTTGAACTGCGTTACCCCGATGTGAAATCTACGGTGTGGGATGTGATCCAGTGGTATAAGACTCAGCGTTGGATTCCTTCGTGAGGTCACCATGGGGTGGAAGTCAATAGTGCCTGCGGGTGTCGAGCTGTCCTTAACCTGGCGGGGGGCGTTTCGCTTTCTTCAAGAGCCCGAGATTCAGCGACAAGCCACGTGGCATGTGGTGGCCAGAGTGGAAGACCCGCTTCGGTTTGCCCTGTCGGGGCGAGGGGAATTGGCCGGGTCGTTTCTTATGGAACCCGACGTGGACCCAAAGGCGGTTGTGGGGCGCTTAGAGTGGTACCTGCAAGAGAAGCGGGAAGTGCTTCATGAGGGGCGATTCCTGGGGCCTGACGGTGAAAGCTGGATGATTCGGGGTGTGCGGCCGTTGGCGCTGCGCTCGGTGGGGGATGGTTTTGGTCATCTGCATTGCCAGCTTCTGAAGAACGAAGAAGTGGTGGCGGTGGGAGTTCTCTCTTCGGGCATCGAAGAGGTGGGGCAGGTGCTGCGAAGTGTTCGGGCCGTTCGGCTCGATGAATCCGAGGGTTCACGCAACGACATCAAGGATAAGCCAACCAATCAGTAGGGGAATTTAATGCACGGAGCATCGGTGTTTGATGGTCGAGCGGCGTTGTGGGACGAAGACGAGAAGCGGGTGAAACTGGCCCGGACCGTGGTGGCAGCGATGCTTCGGTCGGTCCATGTCCAGGGTTCCACAAACGTGCTTGAACTAGGGGCCGGAACCGGGCTGGTGACACTGGGTTTGGCTGAAGCAGCGGGGCATGTTACGGCCATGGAAAGTTCCTCGGGCATGCTGGACGTGTTGGCCAAGAAGATTGCCTCTCTGGAACTGAAGAACATTAAGCCGTTGCTTGCCGACGCCGAAACGGATTGGCCCGTGAAGGGCCCCTTTGATCTGGTTGCAGGCAGCATGATGTTGCACCACGTGAAGGACACCGAGGGGCTGTTGCGGCGGGCGTTTGAGAGTTTGGCGCCCAAGGGTGTGCTGGCCATGGTGGATCTTCAAAAAGAGGATGGGGATTTCCACGACGACAACACCGGCGTGCACCACTTTGGGTTTGAACCCAGCTTACTGCAGTGGCAACTGGAGAAGGCGGGTTTTACGGAGGTTCAGTTCCACCCCGTGATGCGGATGAGCAAACCCCGTGGTGACGCGGTCAAGGAGTATCCGGTGTTTCTGGTGACGGCGGCGCGTTAGGCCGACAAGGCGGTGTGAGGGCGTCGCTAGGGGGTTGCGCTGGACGTTCTGGTTTGAGTTGAGGCATCAGTGCAATGGGAAACTGACACACATAGGGGGTGGAGAAAAGGCCCCTTCCCACCTGACCTCAAGAAAACACGGCAACTCATTTCCCACGTGGGTCATACAAGAGCCACTCGGATTCGGGGCCGATCCAGAGTCAAGAATGTAGTACTTGCCATCGGGTAGCACCACCTTGTTTCCTCCCAGGCCAGGTGGCGGAAGAATAGGGGGGCCCCAGGAGGCCCAAAGAGAGGTGTCCTCGTCTCCGATGAAGTGCATTTCATCTGTTTGAGTGTCAATCCAGTACACTTTTCCTGAGGAAGGGATGCAGTGCTGACCACAAGGTCCACCGCACAGGGAGGACAGCCAAGAGTCGGGGTCTGCGTACTCATCCGACCAGTGAGCACGCACGAGAAGAGCTGTGTTTTCCGATGGCACTCCCTTGGGTAACGGGTATGAGGACTGGTCAGCCCACTGCACTTGGAACAGGTAGAGGCCCAGGGGACACCAGTCCAGATCTGGATCATCGAGGCAGGGAGAAGTGCAGGCTGCGAAGTAGTCATATGTGTCCGAGGGGGCGTAATCAATGCCAACATCCTGACCTCCGCCGAGGTCATCACCAAGGTCCCAAACGTCCCCATAGATCTCCCCGACTCCATCGGGCAGGATTGAGTCTTCGGAGCAGTCGGCAGGGCCAACGCGCAAGTCCTGGCTGTCCGTAATCTGCGAATCCTCGTTCAGGACATCGGAACCCAAATCTGGGAGACGGACTGATTCTGGGAACTCATCTGCCAGCTCCGGCGCCCTGGCAACGCTGTCTGCGTCTGTATCCTCCCTGTGGTCGAGGCTCACCGAATCCAGGGAAGTGGGACGAGAGTCAGCCCGGCAGTCGCGACCCTCTCCGCACTGGGTGGTGACCCCGCTGCCCCCGGGCCCGCTGCAACCAATGGCAAGGGCGAGCGCAATCGTATGGAAGACGGACCCAGCTGGTCTTACAAGCTTTAACATACTCCCTCCAAACGCAATCAAGTGGCGGCTAGTCGCTGTTCTTCCATCTCCATCCCATCTCGTTGCCATCATCGTTTTGCCGGAATTGGTAGAGGCGCCCGTCAGCAGGACCGTCAGCGTCTAAATAAACCCATCTGGTAAGTATATCAACGAAATCGAGGCGCGTGACAGGGGTCCAATCGCTTGCCGAATCGCAGGGCATAGCGCAGCTAGCATAGAATGTTTCTCCGGTACCATTAAGCATAGCGGAGTCCGAAACGTGAAGGCGATCTCGATAGTAGGCAACACCTGGGGGCCCTCCATACATGTTTCCCACGTTCGGCCAGTTCGGAGGAGATACTTCGGTACTCCAAGTATTGTTAGAGTAGAGAACACGATAGGCCAGCACACCATCACTTCCGCGCGCATAAAAGACAAAAACATTTGCCCCAATACCAACAGCTCGAACGGACTTAATAGAGCTGATAGGAGTAACCACAGGAGAATACCATTGACCCGAAAACCGACTGAGATACACAGGCTGCACACCTGAATTCGGAGATTTATAGAAGACATAGAGTGCGTTGTTGGCCGAAGCAGCAGTTGGTGTTTCATATGTAAGTGTATATGGAATAAAATTCGGCCCAGTGAACTGTCCATTTGCACCTAATACAAAGTACCCAACTCGGTGTGTGTTGTCGTGCTCGAAGAATACCCATACGCTGCCGCTGAAAATCTCAGAACCAGGCCCGCTTGCCGCAGCACCCAGAACCGTTTGACTGGACCATGTACACGTGCCGTAATATGTGCAAGTACGATAGCGGTAACCAAGATTACCGTTAATATTGGAAAATAGCCACCGATTGTTACCATTTGCCACCGGAAAATACTCCGCGGAAACAACTTCATCGGAATTAAAACCAAACAATACACTAGACCCCCAGAATCCTACAGCAAGATTTGCATAGAGCGTCCGCCAATAGGCCGTGCTGTAGAGGCCAAAGGTCGTGGCTGCGCTATCGACCATCTCCTCACGCAAATCCGTAAACGTCGCATCCGAAACAAGGTCATTTACAAGGGTATCGTACCAGAGCCCGCTGGCTCCTTCCTCACCGATTCCGGTAACCGGCATGCCCCAGTGGGTTTGCGAACCAGATGCGGGCGGCCGCCCCATCAGATATGCCAGTTTACCGACGATTCCACCGTTAGTATGGGGGGCGCCCCCGTCGTCAAACATCGATGCATGATCGGGGAGTATGGCAGTCTGGTAGAGTCCATTTGAATCATAGGCATGGGAATTCGGTGGGTCTGAAAGACTCCTGGTGGGGGAGCATGTACCCCCGGTTCCATGGAGCCAGTCAGCGCCAGCGCCTGATGCCCAACCCTCCACGAATTCCCCGAACACGTCCGGAAAACCCTCATTCATGGCACCTGCATGAAAAGTCGAGTTAAAATTCACTTCAGATCTAATAATACCATGGGTAAACTCGTGGCCGACAACATCTAAACAGCTGCGGCCAGTACCAACGAAAATACCGCAATACCCGTTACCCCCATTTGTTGTGACCCAAGCAGCGTTATAGAAGTTGGAGGGCCCGTAGTCGGAGGAAGCTTGCATTCGGTGGTAGCTGGCGCTCGGGCAAGAGGCTCCGACTCCCTGGCCATTATCCCAGGAATCCCTTCCGTGACGGACGCCCAAGTACCGGTAGGTGGTGTCAGTCCATTCGTAGAGTTCGTCAGAATGCCCTGGCCAGTAAGTACAGTTAGGCCACGTGCCTTGGTAGCACGAAGGAGGAGTGTCCGTATAAATCGCATAAGGCCCAGGAAGCGTGGTTGTGCCGCGCATGTAGTAAATACTCAGTAACTCGTCACGGTCAGAGTCCGGGCGCTCGAGGAGTAGGCTTCCGTCATGCACGGCCACAAAGCGCTCCATGGCCGTGTCGTGCGACCATATCAAGATGCGATGTGCGAGCACTGCTTCGGCACTGCCCCACTCGGCGGAAGAATCGCCAAACAGGTCGCCGTGGTAGTAGCCTATTTCCGCCGTCACAACTGTTGCCCCATCCTCCACTACTCCGAGCGTCTGAAGCTGCAAATCCACGCACGAGGGAGACGCCCAATCGGGCAAGTACTTGCCTAGGAACCCTCGGACGGTCAGGTCGGGATTGAGATGAATATTAATTTGTGATCCGAACACGGGTAGGCCGCAAATGTTCTGAGTAAGTTTAACATGAACAAGGCCATCTTTCGAAGCTGTTACACGGTCGATGTCGAAGCTCAGATTGGGGATTGCAACTCCAAATATAGCTGACCAGTCTGACAAGAAGCTCATGGCGATTAAGCCAGGGTCTGTAAGGAATGAACCATTGGAGACAGGGAGCCGAACATCCAGACCCCGTATACTCCGCAAGACTCCCAGACGGCTCTTTGTGTACATTAGGCGGTCGAGAGGGATGCCTGCCAAGTCCGCGGCATCCAGTGTTGACGCCAAGCCAGCAGGGTCAAGGCCCTCAAGACGCTGACTCACGGCCTCAGCGTGCAGAAAGTTTAGATCTTCCAGTAGATCAGAGAAGGACTCTTGCTGCATTTCGGCCGGTTCCGTTACCCCGGCCTGGGCGTGGGAGGCAAAAAAGCATGCTGAGGCAATTAGGGTCAGGAGCTGAGCCAAAACAAAGACGATGACCACGCGTTGCAGATCGCCCATTTCTTGCTTCCTCACGATGTCGTTCTCCTGCAGCAGTGGTTCCCAAGCGGACCTTGCAGATACGCACGGGTACGATGGAGTCGTCCGCCAACGTGTTAATCGTATCCCTATTTCAGCGAGTGAGCAATACGATTTTATGCCCGGTGGACCCGTAAGTGTACCTAAGCGCCCAGGTCTTTTGAATTGGTAGCCGATTTCGGTCATGATCGGTAATGGCTGGCATAAAACTCCCCCAGTGCGACAGGCCCGCCTGCAAGGCTTCCCTAGCTGAAGCAGCGGGGCATGTTACGGCCATGGAAAGTTCCTCGGGCATGCTGGACGTGTTGGCCAAGAAGATTGCCTCTCTGGAACTGAAGAACATTAAGCCGTTGCTTGCCGACGCCGAAACGGATTGGCCCGTGAAGGGCCCCTTTGATCTGGTTGCAGGCAGCATGATGTTGCACCACGTGAAGGACACCGAGGGGCTGTTGCGGCGGGCGTTTGAGAGTTTGGCGCCCAAGGGTGTGCTGGCCATGGTGGATCTTCAAAAAGAGGATGGGGATTTCCACGACGACAACACCGGCGTGCACCACTTTGGGTTTGAACCCAGCTTACTGCAGTGGCAACTGGAGAAGGCGGGTTTTACGGAGGTTCAGTTTATTCCGGTAACCACCATGACCAAGTCCCGAGGCGACAGCACAAGAGAATACCCCATCTTCCTGGTGACGGCGGTACGTCCTCGCACATAAGGGTTCGCGTCACCACCTTGTCCCCTCGTTTGGGAATGCACAAGAGCCATCGAAAGGCCTTAAACACGGGGAACTGCGTCATGATGCATTAAGGGCTTGCATTTCGCGAAGAGTACTGCACTCTCTACCTGAAGAGACTAGAACGATGTGAGGTCCTAGAATGTTAGGCAGCGGCATGAACAGGAGCGGGCCGAGGGTCGCCAGATTCTGGCCGACCTACGCGGCTGTGTGTCTTGTCCTTTCCACCTGCGGGGCCTGCGGCAAGACGGTTCGAGAGGGCCTTGATGTGGTGCGGGA
>CAYTWV010000034.1:14041-15041 GCA_964442235.1 uncultured Myxococcales bacterium
GGGAAGTGGACCAGTGGAGCGATACCGGGGTTCTGTCCGATTGCCTGGGTGATGCCGATTCCAGGGTAGAGGTCTGGCGGCCGGATGGGCGGCATGATGCGGCTGGCAGCGATGGCCAACTCGACGAGTCGGTTGGCGACGATTCGAAATTGGACGTGCTTCTGGAAGTCGAGGTCGCATGCTCGGATTGCTTGTTCGACATGGTTGACGGCGACGTCACGATGCTGGACGGTCCAGGAGATTCGTCGGAGGGTGACGAACGCGACATCTGGACCGATTGGGATGGGCTGGGCGACGATGCCCCGGACACCACCGATGCGGCGGAACTCGAGGAGTATCCGTGTCCCAACGGATACAACGGCGAAAAGGATCTCATGCCGCCATGCCCGTATGATGAAGTAATATCTGATATGTATGCGTTGTTTAGTGAGCCGGTGCAGTTTGAGGTGTATGATGAGGAATCGTCTCCCGGTTTGCCAGAGGGATTTGAACTTTCAGCCGGACAAAGGGTAGTTCTTCTTCGAGTTCGGTGGATTGATTTCTTCGCCGACTGGTTTCCCATGGTTTTTGGTTGCCCGGCGGATAAGCCCGGCTGCAAGGCCTGCGGTGGACACTGTTTTCCCCAGCAGGACTATGTGTTTGTGATAGATATGGATAAGATGGAGGTCGTGTTTGCAGCAAAGGAGGAATTTGAAACACAGTCAGATGTGTCTCCTTGCATGCAGAACGGGCAGCCTACTGCGAATTGCTTCAGTCTGTACTTGCCGCAGGAGCAGGTGACCTTTAAGCTCATTACTGCTGGATCGGAACTGGCCGGAACCACGAACACGTTGCCAAATGCGTTAAGACTTTATGATGGCGAAAGTTGGACTCAGTTAAAAAGCATTCCTCTGCCCTTGTTCTGACAGTTCAGTCCTGGCCCGCCTGCAGGTCGGCGGTGGCTCGGGCAGCATGATGTTGCACCACGTGAAGGACACCGAGGGGCTGTTGCGGCGGGCGT
>CAYTWV010000035.1:0-14777 GCA_964442235.1 uncultured Myxococcales bacterium
CGGACCTTACCCTTCGGCAGCTTCAGTGCGTGAGTTCATTCGTTTTCTCTCCAGGGCCTATCGAATTCGGGTATGCGGTGATGCGGTCTTTCACCAGCGACAGCGGCCGTGTGTGCTGCATGGGATGGGCTGGTGCTCGGCCCCTTGCACCCTGCCCGAAGAGAATTTGGATTATGCGCAGCGCCTCTCCGAGGCCATGGAGGCGCTGCGCCACAAACATGGCGACGCCCAAAAACTGATCGAAGCCCGAATGCTGCAGGCCAGTGAAGACCTGCGGTTTGAAGAGGCCGCCCGCTATCGAGACTTGCTGCGGTCGTTGCGAAGCCTTTGGAGCCGTCCGCTGGTGCGCCTGGACGCTCCCATGGATGCCGATGTGGTGGCCGTTTCCCAGGGGCCACTGGGGGGCGCGGTTTATGTGCTGATGTTGCGGGACTCTCAGGTGGTCGGGACCCGCTCACTCTTTGACGAATCGTTGTGTTTGGGGACTTCGCTGGACCTCGAGTCGTTGTTGTTCCAGTTCTATGTGGATCACGACCTGCCCGATACTTTAATGGTGCCCTTGGAATCGGAACGCATTTCCAGCCTGAAAGCCGCCTTGGCCGAAGCGCTGGGACGCACCGTCCACATTGAATCGCCCCAGCGCGGGCGAAAGCGGGCCCTGCTGGAAATGGCCGAACGCAATGCGAAGCAGGTCTACGAAACCGAGAGCCGAAACGCCAGCTCCAGCAGGCAACTGCTTGAGAACCTTGCCGCAGCGCTGGGTTTAGATGAACCCCCCGATGTGGTGGAGTGTGTGGACATCAGTGCGTTTCAGGGAGCCGATGCGGTGGGTTCCGTGGCTGTGGCCAGAGATGGCAAGCCCAACCCGCCGGATTATCGGGCCTTTCACATTCGGGGAAGCACCCGGGATGACTTCACCATGATGGCCGAGGTGGTGCGCAGGCGCATCGGTATGTGGCAGGAAGAAGGGCGCCCGGGACTCTTTGTGTTGGATGGCGGCCGGCCGCAACTGCACGCCATCATTCCGGTATTTGAAGAATTGCACGTCGATGTCCCCCTGGTGGCATTGGCCAAGGCCAGGCCCGCACAGGGGTTACCGGTGGATCGCCTCTGGGTTCCGGGGTCTCAGGAACCCGTTCCCCTTGAACCCGGAAGCCAGACCCTCCATTTTCTAATGCAGTTGCGTGACGAGGCCCACCGGTTCGGCGTGGCGTTCCACCGCAAAAAGCGCGAAAAGCGCACCATGAAAAGCCCTCTGCTGGATATCCCCGGCGTGGGGGCCAAGCGGCGCATGGACCTGATTCGGTTCTTCGGATCCTACCAGGCCGTGTCTGTTGCTTCGTTAGGGCAACTTCAGGCGGTCCGAGGTTTGCCTCTGGAAACCGCCAAAGCGATCTGGCGCTTCTTCCATCCTGGAGAGGACGAAGGGGCGGAATAACTGCGAGGGGTGCATGAAATCCAAGAAAATTGCCGTGGTGGTTCTGGATGGGTTTGGTCTGAATCCCAAAAAAGAGTGGGAAATCGTCGGCGCAGCGTTCAACGCCTTGCCCCAGCCTTTGCAACAATACCTGCTGACCCTGGTGGGTGGGCAGGGGGGATTCGCCAAGGCGGCCATTGCCCCCATTTCACACGGCGTGGCCCGATACCTGGCCGATACGGGCCTGGGAACGCTGGACGAACTGCTTCCCAAGTTCATCGCCTGGCACGCCGCCGTACTGGCGCATCCGGAAATTCCGACCATCGACGCCGCCCGCATGGAAGCTGCAACCAACGCCAACTACGTGCCGTGGGCCGTCAATACGCCCTATCTGTTCTCGCTCAGGCAGCAGTATCCGACCATTCAAACCCGCACAGCGGGCGTCTTCTCCGGGTTCGAAGAGATGAATCCCGAGGCCATGGGCAACTCGGATACGGGCCATCAGCAGATCTTCAACCTGATGGTCGCCAAGCAGGTCCCCACTTTCATCGCAGACTTGATTCGCACCGGCGCATTTTTCAAGAACGCGGAACTGAATGCCGATCTTAGCCTGGCAAAATCGGGCCACAAAGTGGTGTTCAAGACGCTCCTGTCGGGCGAATTCGGCGACGACGGATACGTTCACAGTGCGCTGAATCACATTGATGCGTTCCTGAAGCTCTACTTCGATATCCTGGAACTGCCCAAATCAAACCTGCAAATCGAAGCCGTCTTGGACGGTCGAGATTCGCCCTATTGTTCCTCGCTGGAGTTCCAGACCCAGGAAGGCATCCGCCGTTACGGCTTCCTTCACAAGTTGCGAGAGAAACTTCAGAAATACGATGCCGTCTCCTGTGTCTCCTGGATCCTGGGCCGCCAGTTCATGGACCGGGACTACAAAGGGGGCATGATCAAAAAAGAGTACGAGACCGTGGTCCGAAACAGTGGCCGACGGGTCGCCGATTTTGATCAGGCCCTGGCCTTGATTGCGTCCGATCATGCGCAGAAAATCTATGACCCGTCCGTGGAGCCGAT
This sequence comes from uncultured Myxococcales bacterium, assembly GCA_964442235.1. Lineage (GTDB taxonomy): Bacteria > Myxococcota_A > UBA9042 > CAIXZC01 > CAIXZC01 > CAYTWV01. The sequence goes on from CAYTWV010000035.1 coordinate 2,492, forward strand.
CATTATTGGCAACCCCGAAACCGTCGGAAACAACACCGTATTCTTTAACGCCATCTTCCGTTCGGATCGGCAAGAGCCCATCACCGCTGCCTTGATGGCCAATATCGACTTCGTGACCAAGCAGGCCACCCAAAAGAAGAAGCTGGACACCTGGGAGGGCTTCACCTGGATCACTCCGTTCCCCGGATTGATCTCGTGGGCCATGGTCGAATACCACAAAGACCTGGGCGACAAGGGGTTGAAGGCCGTCTTCCATGACCAGCCTCACGCCCACAATGTGCTCTTCCTGCTTAGCCAGGCCCGGCCCGATTTCCGATTCCTGTTCCTGACCGAGGGTGTGAAAGAGAAACACATGGGACTCTTCAGCCGAGGCAGGCGATCACGACCTCTGGCCCCTGCCGAGACCCAGTACATCGTCTCGTCCTACGGGAAAGAAGACGGTGTGGCCAGCGACAATGATTTGTACAAAGTTCCCGCAATGCGGCATCCCGAAATTGCGGCCAAGCTGGAATTGGAACTGCAGAATCCCGAGTGGGACTTGATTGCGGTCAACTTCCCGGGCGCCGACATGATCGGCCATCTGGTCACCGGCCAGTTCGATGCGTGCAAACAAACCGTCATGTCGCTGGAACGGGCGCTGCAGCAAGTCGTTCCCGTGGCCCAAAAGAATGGCTGGGTGCTGGTCCTTAGCGCCGACCACGGCAACATCGAACACTTCGGCCCCGACCATGGAAACAATGACGTGTTGACCACGTTGGTGATCCCCGAGGGCAGCGGGATGTCGGTCCAGATTCCGCCCAACCGGTCGGCGCGGCTGTTCGACATTTCGTGGACGATTATTTCGGTTCTGGGGGCTACTCTTGAAGAACTGAAGGCCCCACCGTTTGACCCGTTGACGGTGTCGGATCCCAATCGTCTGGTCGGTATGCCGTTGGTCAAATAGAGGTTCTTATGGGGACATTTGTTGCACTGGGGGCGGGTCTGCTGTTTGCGCTGCTGTCCGCCGGCCTGGGTTGGAAGGTCTTGAAGGCAGCGCCGTGGGAATTGACTGCGAATGGAAAAGCGGGTCGATTGCTGGCTTCCATTGGGGTGGCCTTTGGCATTTTTGTGGCCATGGGGTCGTACTTCTGGGTGCCCAAGGCGTTCCCGCCAGCGGGTGAGTCCGCCGTGTGGCTGGATGACCTGCAGGTGGGATTCGAGACATCGGCTCGAACCGGCAAACCGTTGCTGGTGGATGGGGGTGCCGTCTGGTGCGCCTCGTGTGAGCGACTGAAGCGGGAAACCCTGCCGGACCCCCAGGTGGTTCGGGAACTGGGCAGCTATGTACCCGTGGCCTTGGACATGGATTTGCCCAAGAATCAGTACATCTGGGACCAATACCAGATAAAGGGCTTGCCCTGGGTCGCCGTTTTTGCCCCGGGTGAGACCCAGACTCCTGCGTGGGTGATTCAAGACTTTGAGGCGGCCCCCGAGTTTTCCGCGCGCCTGGAGAAGGGGCTTTCGGGTGGTGACCAGGACTCGTTGGCCGGTTGGTTGGCGACGCAGGGCCTTTTTGTGACGCTGTTGCTGGTCTACCTGGCTGGTTTGGCGGCTTCATTGACCCCTTGTGCCTATCCCAGCTACTTCCTGATCTTCGGGTTTTTTGCCGGGTCAAGTGCCGAGGACAAACCGAAGCTGTCCGCCAGTCTGGCCATGGCCTCAACCATCGTGCTGGGGATGGTGCTCTCTTATGTCGCTGCGGGTCTGGCGGCCGCTTTGGGTGGCGGGGCGGTGGGAAGCCTGATGAGCAATCCCTGGGTGATGGGCGCCATCGCCTTGCTGTTTGCGGCCATGGGAGCCAGCAGCCTGGGGATTTTGCCACCCATGGAGTTCGCCGCCCTGAAGGGCCTGCTTCAATCCAAACAAAAGGCCAACTATTTGTGGGCCCTGGTGTTTGGTCTGGTCATGGGGCTGATTGTGGCGCCGTGTGTGGGGCCCATACTGATCGGTATCTTGACCTACATCGCCTCTACTCGAGACATGGCACTGGGTGTGACGTTGATGGCGACGTTTGCTCTGGGCATGGGCACCCTCTTTTTCGCCATGGCCCTGTTTTCTCAGACGATTCGCTCCAAGGTCCGTTTTGGTGCATGGAACGAGGCCATCACCTTGGCCTTCGGAATCCTGTTTCTGGTCGCCGCTCTCTATTACCTTAAGGGGATTCTCCCCTTCGAGGCGATGTTTGGTGTTTTCACCATCTAGGCCCCAGTGCCATTCACTCAAGCTTCTCTGGTGGTGATGGAGTCGCCTTCCCGGCTGTGGTCGTCGGGCGTTTTCTGGCGGAGTTGCCCGTATTCACCATGACCACCCCAGGGCATGTCCGGCTGGGCCCGCGCTCGGATTGTGCCTGTGCCTTTCAGAGACTCTGCAATCCATGCAGGCTCCAAGTGCTTCCCAAACGACCTAAACTGCGCCGGTCCCACGGCCGCCAGCAACATCGCCAAGGTCCTCAGCCAGTGATATCGCCTGCCTCCATACGATGTCGGCAGCACGATCTCGCCCTAACTCACTCAGCAACCCCATCCCAACAGCGGCTTACAATAGCTGTGCAACCCGCCTGCCGAGTGCCCGTCCGGCCTAACTGATCGGCATTGGTCCTAAACCTTAACGCTCTTCCTCAGGTCCTCATTCTTGCACAGCTCAGAAAGACCGATTTCCCCTTGCGTTTCCACCAGTTACGTCACCCATTTTAGGGTATCCACATATCCATTGTCACAGCCTCTGTCAACGCCCATGTCGTCCCCACTTACTCCCCTCTTCACTAGGGCCCAACATAGGCTGCCGATTCCTATTGACAAGCATGCTCGAACAAGGTACCCATTAACCCTCTCGCGAGAAACGTTACCTATTGCAATCGCTTTCTCCGATGCGCCAGCGGAGAAGAGAGAGGGGTTAAGCATGAAACGGTTACCCTGCAATCCTATTATTGCTGCTACTGCTACCCCCCCCCCCCCCCTTCAAGGCGCATAAGTTGCAGAGAATTCCGTTGGAATTTGGGATTTGCCCAAGCTCATTTGGACCCCTTTCCAGCGCACCGTATCCCCTCCCAGCGATTATGCAGATCTCCCCCTCTTCGACTAGTTCCCAGCGTAAGATCGCTCATGAACCGCGATTCGCAGCTTAAGGAGACCAAATGAATCGCATCTTTACACTCATGCTCGTTTTTGGAATTCAAAACCCTGTGCTAGCCGAGGTGATCGTATACAATGCATCTGACTGCCAGGAAACATCGGGCCACAAGCATCTGAATCATATTCAGTATGCAAACATGGCGTCAGTTAACTATGATGATGTTGGCACGTCCCTTAACAACACTATATCAAGCTATCGTATTATTGGGGAGGATCTTGAAGTCTTGCTGTGCGACTCTGCGAATTTCGCTGGGTCGTGTTCTTTTTATATCAATACCTTCGGTAATGAGCAAGGCTGTTACAACTTTTCTACAAGCTGGGGCCGTTTTCCGGCGAACAATGCAGGTTCGTCTATACAAGTTCAGCCCAATGGGTTCGCTGCGTATTGGAATATATATGACTATAAAGAGCGGGTGTCTGACCCAGGGAGCGGACGCGCCGGATTCGTTGAGTTGTGGAGCACGACTGGATTCAGCAGATCTACCGGCTACCGCGTTCATCGATTGTACTATACAGATGAGAACCTGTTTGATAATCCAATACTTAACAACACAGAAGGTATTCGGATATACGGGGATCTGATTGTGCGTCTGTGTTTGGACTCCAGCACAAACTGCTCTAGCTATGTTTCTATTAGGCAAAAAAGCACACCCAGTCTGTTTTACGAGTTTGGAAGTTTAAATGTTACGGGAGTAAAGGTCTACTCTCCTGATGGTTCATCTATTCTTGTCACCATGGCAGGGGACCTGCCGCAACAGGCTGCTGACTTCACCGACTCCATGACCGTGGAGGCGCCAACGGCAACAAAGAAGGACTTCCGACCCTGGGGAAGCCTCAGCATCTGTAACGGCGACGCATTTTGTGGCACAGGGAGTGAACTCACCTGTATCCAAGACATTGGCAGTTTTATGTCTGAATTGCAGACTACTTCCACGAGCCTGGATTGGGACGCACAGACGCAAGGCGCCGGAGACGCTAGCATTGTGTTTCTTGGGGCACACGGAACTTGGGCCGACGGCCAGGACCCGGACTCTGCCTCGATCTGGCCAATGAACTCCACTCAAAGGAACCCTTCATGCATGAGCCACGAGGCGGTGGTTTGGCATTCCCGAGACACCGTCCCCGGAGGCTTTGATCAGACTAACCGCTATGGCGCATGGAACACCGAGTGGATTCTGACCACTGCATGTCGTTCACTTGGTGCCATTGACACGACTTGGGCGAACGTTGGCGATGGGTGGGTCGCTGCGTTGAAACAGGGCCTCCATGGAGTTGGGGGGATGCATGGTTTGGGCTATTGGCGCAGCGAATTCTGGGACAGAGGGGGTGGGGATATTGCTGGCGACTTCTGGGATGCGCTGGTTACAATGCCGGTGAGCGCTGCATGGGGGACAACCAAGGAGGTGTTTCTCGGTTATGACTATCGTGAGGTGTCTTTCCTCACGGGCGAGAATTGCAGCTGCAACGACTCTTCTTGCGCGGCCCGGATGGATGAAGATTATCACTATTTGAGCGCCACGGGCCCTATGCCCGACCTAAGCGGAACCCAAGTGTCTTGGACTTGCCATATCACATATGTTCCATGAGGAGAGAAAATGAGCTATGCGAAAATCTTGCTGGTAGGTCTTGCTTTTTGGTCATTCTTGGCGATGTCGGCATCAGCCCAGGCCGAGACGATGAAGTATTCGGAAGTGGAGTTCGAGCTGCCCGACAGGGACCGGATTCTCGATGACCTGAGTCTGGCCGTCGGGTTCGGACCGATCACCGCCGCTCCACCCGATGTCACCACTCGAAGCTACGAGTATTGGGAGGGCGTGAGTGGAAAACTCTGGTACAGGCCGGCCTCTGGGTTCTGCAGCTGGCGAAGCTGGAACTTCATTGACTACTCAGGTGTTGCGGACAAATTGGACCCCGAGCAAGCCGGGCTGGTAGCTCTCAGCTTCCTTCAGTCCTCAGGGGTCATTCCAATTGATGGAAGCGACCGGTTGTATGTCTCCGATGTCAGTCGGGGGATTCGCTCAGCAGTTCTTTTGGAAACGACCGCCACGGACTCTCACGTACAGCACATTCGGGTTACGATAGGTCGTCGGATTAACGGAATGGATGTTCAAGGGACTGCCCCGGCTGTCGTTTACTTGGGACCGGGGTATTCCATCGTCGGACTGGATTTGCTCTGGCGCAGAGTCTCCTTGGTCAGGGAAGTGATACTTGACAACGACATCTCGTTAGACGAGTCATTGGAAGATGCGCTCGCGCGGGCCGAGTCGGATTCGGGACTTGGCTACGAGGGAACCATCGAGTTGGAGCCCAGGGCCGTACTATTCAACTACTCTTGGGCGAGCCGCCAGGTGGCTGCGATCCCCTATATGGAGACGTGGGCCATCTTCTCTGGGGTGCGAGGAAAGGCGGCGGATCGGGTCGTGTGGCCAGTTCATTTCACTTGGCTTGACCCTGCTCTGGAGACAGAGCAGGTGGAGACCTCCGAACCGATGCCCCAGTGGCCCTCGGCTCCAGACGAAGAAGGGATACTCGTTGTCTCTGATTGCGGCCCAAACTGCCTCTGAAGGGGAGGATTACATGAGAATTCTGCTTTCCGCTATCACTGTATTTTGGGTCTTTTCGTGTGTTGAACCGGAATGCGCAAGCTGCGGGAAAGTGGCCAACTGTACCAGCATGAGAACGTATGCGCTCATGCAGTCATCCGATACAATTGTGGCTCCGTACACGCCTGCTCAGCTGGCAGCTTTGGCCGATGGAGTGTACGTCGCAACGCTCAAGGATGGCTCCGACATCCACATCACTCTTAAGGCTGACGTGGACACTGAGGTGTTTGATGGGTGCGGGGGAAGCTCCGTGACCCCGGAGGGTCTACCTTGGGAACTGGCGTGCGAGAACCAAGACGACAGCTTCGGTGGCGTAACCATACTCATTGACTGGGACAGAACCGATCTGCCTGGCTGGGAGCCGTTGAGTGATTCGCTTTGGGGTTCGTGTCGGCGCACGAAATTCGGAGCGCGCGGCGAACTATTTGCAGAGGGAAGAAAGTACACTTATTGGCCTGGCTATATCGACGTTAATATGCCATTTTTGTACTTCGATGACCGAGATGAGAGTTGGCATATGTGCTCCAATGGAGACGCTAGCGAAATTTGGGCGGACAGCTCGCAGTATTATGGAGAAGACCCCCACTTCCCAGCAGGGATGGACTATGTGGACGTCTCTGGTTGCCTTGAAATGGTGAAGCAACCATAAGGCAGGTGCCAAACAGCTCCGCTCTGTCCGCCGACCATCGAGCTTGACCACCCTCAGGCTAGGCTCACTTACGCTCGCCTGCCTCCATACGAGGTCGCCCGCATGACCTCGCCCAAACTCACTCGACACCCTATTTCAACAGCGGCTTCCAAGAGGTGTGCAACCCTCTGCCGAGCGCCCGCCCGGCCTAACTTATCGGCACTGCCGGTAGCCCCCAAACCGCTCTTCCGGCCACCGCCAATCCCCCGAAAAACGAGCAAACTTATTTTAGTACCACCTGTTGCGCCACGATGTGCCTCTGAGTATCTTGTTCCCCTGTTCTTCGCAGCACCGACAAGGGGGAAGCCATGAAACCGTACGCCTATTCTCTAATTGCACTCCTGCTCTGCTCTGCTGGCGGCCTGATTCTCTCTTGCGAAGAACAGGTTGGAGATTCGTTTTCTACCTCCCAGGAAGAGCTTTCCGGATTGGGGTTCCAAGAACGACGAGATCTTCGCTGGGTGATGCACTCCACGTTGGGCGGGCCCTCTTCCGCTTCCGATATTCTTGCCCTGGTGGAACAAATGGGCCAGGGAGCCAAAGACTACTTTGTCTCGCCCTACGCAAGCGAATCGGCGGTGGTGAAAGACCGGCAGTTGGACTTGACCTCGGGGGCCCTCTTCCCCAGGCTGGATGCCGCTGGGAACTTTGTCCAGAACGGGGGGTGGGACCGGTTTGTGGAGGTGGCCCACCGCTCCGATGGGGCCGTGCTGGCCAAGGCTGCCGTCTACAAACCGACCGCACAATACCTGTCCGGGGCCATCAGCGACTATACCTACGTCCAATCCACAGAAAGCCAGTCTTCGGACTCCACACGAAAGACCCTGGAACACTCCTTCTTGATCTCCCAGAACCTGCAGTTTCAACGCCTGGCCTGGAATCAGCAGGCCGCCAGTACGCGGCAGCAGGGGCCGCATGGAGAGCCCGGCCTTTTGTATGGCGAAACCTACAAGTACCAGACTCATCCCTTGCTAAAGCTGACTTTAACGGCCGGCGATCGGTACCAGCAGCAACAGAACGAAGTCCAAAGTCTGGATGGGATCCAGGGCTGGAGTGTGGACCGGAAACAAGAGACTCAGGTTTCTTTGAATGGGACCTTGACCCTTTTCCGGCCCATCCCGGATGGTGCGGAAAGAAATACCAATCCTGCGGGAGTTCAGGTCCCCCAGATTGTGGGGCGGGGAGGGTTGGTTACCGAAACCACGCAAGCCACCGAGGAACAGGTCAGCGACGAATCGGTCAATGAATTCCTGGTCCGGCACACACGAAAGACCTCTACCGTCACACAAAGCGTGACAACCACCAAGACCCTTGGAGCACCTGTCTCCATGAGCCGAATCGACCACGAAACCCTGATTGTGACCTATCACGTGGTGCCCGGGCAAGCCGATAAGGCGGCCCAAGCGATGTGGGATACCCTGTATCAAGACTATGAAGAAACAACCAAGTCGATACATACAACCGAGTATACGCTGCCTTCGGAACCCCAAGAGGGGTATCAGGTAGACGAAGTCATTTTGGTCTATCGATACACCGACAACCCGCTGACGCGTAATGACCTGTGGCGCTGGCGAAGCACCAGTCAGGTTCTCAAAGAGGTTGGGGAATGGGATGAAGCTGCGGACGTGATGCGAACCCGCTACGAGGACAGTGGCGAGGAGTGGCTGGTGGACCGTTATGAACCCGACCCCGACTTCAACGACGTTCCCTTCCAGATCCAAGGGACCTGGAGCGACGGCGATTCACAGGTGGTGCGTTTCCTGGGGCCCGATTCCAGCGGCGCCAAAACCACGAACTCTGCCTGGCGGGCGCTGGACATGTTACTGGTCTTCAATGACTACTCGTTTACCGTCAGGGGCTCGCTCGAAACCAACCAGGCTTCCATCCAGAATGGGACGGGGCTGGGCTTCCAAACAGGCAACGACGTGGATGGGACGGTCCGTGTGGGCACGCCTGACGGAACCTATCTGCTCTCTGCCGAGGAGTGGCTGCTCTTGTCAAACCAATCCATGACCGCCGAGCCCGGCGCCACGCAAGGGTAGGTGGACTCTATGAAAATGACCGTATTGCCAGTACTGCTGGCGTTGTGGGGCCTTGCCGGTTGTGGTGAAAGTGCCCCATCCGATGCTTCCCAGTGCCCGTCGCAGCAGGCCTGTTCCACTCCACTGGAAAATCGATGTATGGGCCAGCAGGTGCAGGTCTGCCGAGACTTCGCTGGATGTCAGCAGTGGGTCCTGGTTCGGCAGTGCAGTGCCCAGCAACAATGTGTGGCCGGTGCCTGCCACGGTTCGGAGGATGTCACCTTCGATCCAGAGGTGGTCCTGCCGTCGGATGCCACCGAAGGGCCCAAGGTGGACCTCATTGTCCCGCCCGGCGACCTGTCGGACGCTGCCTTGCCCGAATACGTGCCCGATGACGGGGACCTGTTGCACGAGGTTAACAACCACGAGACGCAGGTTTGGCCCGAGATCTGGTACGAAGAGCTGCATGAGGACCCGGAACCCGAGGTCGTGGACCCCGACGTGTTCAGCTGCGCCGCCATTTGTGGCGATGCAGAGTGTGGCACCGTCCAGCAGTGTCTCTGCGGAGTCTGCTCGGGGGGCGAACACTGCAGCGGGTTGCAATGTGTTTGTACGCCCAAGTGTCAGGGAAAAGAGTGTGGAATGGACGGCTGCGGTGGCTACTGTGGTTCGTGTCCCATCGGGGAAAGCTGTGGTGCGGACTACGTTTGCCACTCTAATGATTGTGCGCCGCCGGAGTTCGGTGCCCAGGTTGCCAAGTTGGTCTCCCTCTCCTTCGGGAATGGGGGGCTGCCCGGCCAGGCCATGGACGTGGATCACAACCCGGCTACCTGCGCCCCGGTCGAGAATTGCCAGGACGGCCTGGACAATGGCCTTTCGGAGTTTGTGGGCGTGACCAAGGATTTTTCGGATGCAAACCAGACGCTGGTAAAAAGTTTGGAATCCGGGGAAACGGTTTGGATGGTGGAACTGCTGGAACCCACCACCGACGGCCAGAACTTCCAAGTGAACCTGTATCGGGGAACGCCGGTTCTGCCCAAGAGTGAATGTGACTTCCAGGCCTCGGAGTGCCACTATTTGGCCTTGCCCGAGTCGTTCCAATTTTTCCCCTGTGGGGCCATGACCCAGTTGACCTCTTCGTTTATCTGGGAAGGCAAACTTTATGCAGGTGGGGGAAACGACGATCTTCTGATGCGAGTCCTTGTGGACAATATGTTTGATCAAGTCGAAGACTCGTTCCTGTATGTGATGCTGCGGTGAGTTCAACTGAGCGCCACCGTCTCGCTGGAAGGCGGGGTGACGTTAAGTGACGGCTTGCTTTCCGGGTACGTGCGAAGGGAAGAAGTGATCGAATTGCCGGACTACTTTCCCCTTTATGTGCTTGAGGAACTGCCCATATCGGCGGACATGTTGAAGAGCATGCTGGAGACCTTCCTGGTGGGCGAATTCGATAGCGATGGGGATGGTTCCCTGGATGCGGTGACCGTCGGCATGACCTTTGATGCCATTCCTGCTGTCCTGGATGGGATGGCGCAGCCGTAGCCCACGTTTTACCGGAAACCCTACGGCAGGATGACGATGGGGGTCCCGTCGGGAATGGTATTGTACAGATAGAAGAGCGACGTCAACTCCAGCACAATGCAGCCTTTGGAGTATCGGCCGGGGACCACCACGCCGATGGTGGGGTTGTCCTTTCGCAGGTACTCCTCATAAGTCATTTGTGTGCAAGAGGCCTTGTCCGGCGGGTCCGAGGGACACGAACGGACCCCGGCTGTGCGCCACTGGATCACATCGGCGTCATTGGGTCCATGAATGCGAATCCATCCACCCAGGTAGGTATCCGGACTGGGGCAAAGCCCTGCATCCAGGCGCCGCTTCTGCATCTTGTACTGGTCTTTTGTAATGCGACCTTTGGCCAGCGCATGGTCCAGATCGCCATACCTGGGATAGTCCACACACAGGGCAACCGTGTGGTTGGTGTGTCCCCGGTCCGAATGGTTGCAGATGCGGTACTCGCCTTCGGGCGTCTTTCGGTCCCACTTCCATGTCCGGGTTCCCAGGCGGTCCGAAACGGCAGCGGGAACGGGGAACTGAAAGGTCACCTCGTCGTCCGGGGTCCCTTCCAGGAACGCAAAGAACTTCCGGTCCAACGTGCTTTTCTTGACGGTGACCGAAGTCACCCAGGCTCCTTCGTTGGCCAGATAGAGGCGACGCTGCGACTTGACCACCACCAGAAGGTAACCCGTCGCATGATCCTGAAGCGCCTTGTGGAGCGCCGAATCCTGGCTTTCAACGGGCTGGGCCAACACAGACGTCCCGGGGCCAGAGATACCAATCAGTATTAGGGCTAAGAAGAGGAAGGAAGGTCGCACGAAAGGTCCTGTCTGTTGTTACTTGACCTTGATGTTTGCCTTGGGAAGCGGCTTCACCACGCCCCTGGGCACCTTAGGCATGGCCGGGTGCTGTCCAGGACCGGGCAACTTATTGGGGGGAATGGGGCGAACGGCCCCGGCCTGCTTGGCCACGGGTTCAGCAGGCGGGAAGGCTTTTTCGTACGCGTCGATCCAAGCCTGAATGTCCTTGTCGTCAGCCCAATCCCGAAGAATTTCGGCACTCTGCAACGCCAGGAACGGCGAGTCCGCCGAGGGCGCAGCCAGGGCAGCGGCCTGAGTGGCAAGGCCCTTGCGCTGCTCAAGAAGGTCTTCGATCATCTTCTTGAAACGTTCCTTGGAGCCCGCACCCCGCCCACCGGAGCGGTCGGGACCGTTCACGGCTTTGGCGTAGCGTTCGATCTGGCCGTCTAACCGAGCCACTTCGGACTGAAGTTTCTCGGCCACTTCACGCACCACGAACTCTTTGTGCTCTTTGGTGCTGAGGTGCATGACCAGAACATTCATGACCTGGCCGCGCTGGCCGCCTTCCAGGTAGAAGCTGTTGGCCACTTTTTCCACGAAGTTGCTTTTGGCCATGCCCTGGCCCGCCAGGATGATGTCAATGCCGGGGACCTGCTTGGCCAGTTCTTCCACTTCGCTGCGTTCCATGTGGGCCATCAGCATGATGACCGTGGGCTGCAGTTTCTGAATCTCGGGCAGCAGCTTTTTGGCCGTCTCCAGCGGAGACTCCACTTTGTACTGGCCCTGTTCTGCAGCGAACGAGGTCTCGTTGAAGGTCGCTGTGGCCGTCAACAATCCCAGAATGGCGATTTTGTAACCCTGCTTCTCCACCATGATGTAGGGGGCGAAGACCGGCTTGTTCTCTTTGTCCACCAGATTGGCGCACACAAAGGGAACCTTGCCCTTGGCTTCGATGGCCTTCAAGTTGGCAACGCCCACCAGTTTCAGGTCTCTGTCGCCCACACCCTGCGCCACATAGCCCAGCTTGGTGTGTGCCTTCACATAGACTTCTCCCTTGCCAATCAGGCTGGGAATCTCAGTGTCAGGAACGATGCTGCCCACAGAGAGCATGTCTCCGGAATCCACCAGGAGGTAATCCGTCCAGTTCTTTTTGTTCTCTTCGATATAAAACGTTCTCTTGGCAAGACCGCCAAGACGATGTCCTCACCCACACGGCTTCAGCTCGCCCATGGTATTGGCGGACTGAAGCACGGCAATTTTGGCCCCATTGAATGCGGGGAAGTCAAACTTGGGCACGGTAATCGGGTCCAGCTTGGGCATAACGTACGCATCCGGTGCGGGCGCTTCGCCGGCCTTGGGTTGTTCCGGAGCAGGCTGCGCCGGCTTTACTTCTTCGGGCTTGGCCGGTTCGGTGGGCTTGGGGGCCTCGGCCGGTTTCACGTCCGCAGGC
>CAYTWV010000036.1:0-7429 GCA_964442235.1 uncultured Myxococcales bacterium
CATCAAACCCAACGCTTCCTGCCTTGCCAGGAGTTGCGGGAGCATCTTCCTCCGTGTCTGCGAAGGGATCCAGGTCCTTGGCGACTGCCTTCTTGATGGCTCGCTGCAGCTTCTGGTCCAGGTCAAGAAGTTCGGCCTTGTCGATGAAGAGGAAGGCGTTCTTCTTAAAAAAGGATACATCCTTCTTGTACTCAACGGAACTGATCAGGGGGCTGCTCCGCAAGCGGTCGGCCATGTCCACGACGAATCGCAGGTTCGCATCACCGTCGGGGGAGGTGACCACCATCAGCACCTGGGTCGAGGAGGCCATCCGATCTCGGGTGGCCTTGGCTCTCACTACGTGGGGAGTAGTCTCGGGGAACAGGTCCTCGAGGTTCGTTCTGAGGGGGATCTGGAACCCCCAGTAGCCAAGGAGGGCCGTTGCCACGACGGCGAATGAGAGGGTCTTCCACGGGTTGGAGACGGACCACTCCAGGAACCGGCGCAGCGCTTTTGCCGAAGTCTCGTAGATCCTATTGGCATTCAAGGTCGTTCACCTCACGAAAGCCCCCAGATTCCCTAAGGGCCTGAGTGGCGGGGAGCTAGGGTATCACGGTCGCCTTGCTCTTCCAACAGTCAGTGCAACGAATGCATCTGCGCACGCGAAACAAGCCGAACACGGTCCTGCCGCCTAAATGTTCACGTTCTCGATGGTCACTCCGGAATCCCGCTCCAGGCCGAAGTAGTCGGTTACGGGCTTGGCCATCCGGTTGATCCGGGAGAAGAGGGCCAGGCGCTGCTCCTCTATAAACCCGTTTGCAGGCGTCACGAATCGCTCGGCCCCCATAAGAACCAGCCAGCGCCGGGGGTCCTGCGGAACCTTGATCATGTGCTCCCGTTTAACGTCAAGGAGGGCCGTTCGAACGTCCGGTTGTTCCATGTATCCATAATCCGCCCTCACCGATACCACCGTTCCATGCTGGTCTGAGGCAAATACCTTCACTTGGTATCGCCGATCGTTTGGAACATAGGCCTCGCCCAATTGCTGGATCGAGAGGAAGACGATGTGCTTGGGCAAACGCCGCCAGTTGCGATAGTGCACGGCCATGACCGGGGGAATGGAATCGGACTCAGCCGAAATGGGGCGAGAGGCCATGACGACCAGAGACACGGACGGCATATGATCCAAGTACTGATGCTTCGAGGAAATGAGGTCATGCACGGTCAATTCGTGGCTCCGCACGGCGTTGCGATAGGCCGTTCCTATCCACTGACGCCCCCAACGCCACGTGTCCATGACCATGAAGAGGGCCAAGGCAATGAAGACCGGAACGTACCCGCCATCCATGAACTTCAGGATGTTCGAGGTGAGAAACAGCAGGTCGAAGACCAGAATCCCGAACAGGAACGGCACCAGCAGCCGCAACTTCCATCCCAGGATGGTACGCGCCACAACCCCGAAGGCGATGGTCGTGACTACCATGGTTCCCGTCACAGCGATGCCATAGGCAGCGGCCAGGGCCGTGCTGGTCCGGAAGGAAAGCACGATCCAGATGCAACCGGCAAGCAGGGCCCAGTTGACCAACGGGATGTAAATCTGGCCAGGCATGTTGGGGTTGGTGTGGACGATGCGAACCCGTGGGAACAGCCCCAACGCCACGGCCTGCTGCGTTAGCGAAAACACACCAGATATCAACGCCTGACTTGCGATAATCGTCGCTGCTGTGGCCAACAAGACCATTGGGATGAGCAGCGCATCGGGTACGAGCGAGTAGAATATGTGATTCCGAACGACCTCCTGACTCGAAAGCAGAAACGCTCCTTGCCCCAGGTAGTTGAGCAGAAGGCACGGGAATACAAAGAACATCCAGGTGCGGGCGATGGCCGGGCGCCCGAAATGACCCAGATCCGCATACATGGCTTCCACGCCAGTGACGCACAGCACGACGGCGCCGAAGACAAAGAGCACATGCCAGCCGTGAGCCTGAACCAGTCCAATGGCATAAAGTGGATTCACTGCCAGCAGGATGCGGGGCTGTTGCACCACCTGCCATCCGCCCAAAAGCGCAATTACGATGAACCAGACCGCCATGAGCGGGCCGAAGACGATGCCGATACGATGGGTTCCCTTCTTCTGCACCAGAAAGAGCCCTATCAGGATTCCCAGCGTCGCTGGCACCGACCAATTGGCTGCCTGGGGCGACAGGACGCCTAGTCCCTCAATGGCGGAGAGCACCGAGATGGCTGGTGTGATGACCCCATCGCCATAGAGCAGTGCTGCCCCGATAATAATGAGCGCCACAAACGGGGTCTTCAGCCCCTTCCAGCCCTGGCCGGGAACGGCAGTCTTTGCCTTGCCGTTTACCAAGAGGCCAAGAAGTGCAAAGATGCCCCCCTCTCCCTTATTATCCGCCTTTAAAATGGCGAAAACATACTTAATAGTAACAACGATAACCAGTGCCCAAAACATAGCAGAAATAACACCCAGAATATTCGACTCGTTTGTCTCAATGGGGTGGTGACCGAAAAACACCTCGGACACGGAGTATAGCGGCGACGTGCCGATATCCCCATATACCACGCCAAGTGCCCCGACCAGAAGCCCGAGGCCTAAGCGATTGGGACGATCATGAGCTTCCATGGGGCCTCGCAGCATGGTCTAAACAAGTGATCTTCATTCTCGGTCCTACCCCTCGACTCGGCCCCAGCCTCGCTCGGGGTAAACGGCTGGGGGGCGGATCGAGATACCTGACCAGCCGTTTAGAAAAGGGCCATCGGATTTGGCGGATGATCGACTCGGAGGGCCGGTTGTCAACAAGAATCAGACGGGCGAGGTATTCCCGACGGGTGTGGTGGGGGACGAGCTAGCCAACCCCCAGGACGGACCAGGCGCTCTTGGCGATCCAGGCGAGGGGGGACCAGCAGATCCCCAGGAAGAGGATCGGCAGAGCCAGGAGCATCAGCAGCGTGACAAGACCCCATCTGGCTTGGACCGCGGGGGCGGAGGCTTCGGCCTTGTCCAGGAACATGGAACGGACCACGCCGGCGTAGTAGTAGAGGCTTATGGCGGAATTGACGATGCCGACCAGGGCCAATACGTACCAGACCATCTCTCCCTTCTCCAGGAGTGCGGAGAAGAGGTAGAACTTCCCGATGAAGCCCGCCAGGGGCGGCAAACCGACCAGAGAGAAGAGGAAGACGGCCATGAGAATGGCCAAAAGCGGTGCTCTGGACCCCAGGCCTTTGTAGGCGGCAATCTCGTCAGAGCCCGTGGCGTCGTGGACGGCGACCACAACAAGGAAGGCTCCCATGTTCATCAACATGTAGACGCCCAGATAGAAGAGTACGGCCTGGCAGCCCGATGCGGTAGCAACAGCCAGACCCATCATCAGATAGCCGGCGTGCGCGATTGACGAGTAGGCCAGCATCCGCTTGACGTTGGTTTGTGGCAATGCCACCAAATTGCCAATCGTCATCGTCGCTGCCGAAATGATCGCAAGAAGAAGAGGCCAAGGCACCTCTTTGATTCCTGCCAGGGACTCGGGAACGCCGATACCCACGAAGAAGAAGCGCATCAGTACGGCAAACCCTGCGGCCTTGGGACCCACCGACAGGAAGGCCGTGAAGGGAGTCGGGGCGCCTTGATAGACGTCCGGGCACCACATATGGAAGGGCGCAGCGGCCACCTTGTAGAGAAACCCGGCCAGCGTCAGAATGAGCGCTGTCACCACGGCCACCTGGGCAGCGAGCCCGCCTTGCAACATTTGGCCCAGGTTCGCCTGAAGCGTAGCCAGGTCCAGAGTGCCGCCGAGGCCATAGAGTAAGGACATGCCATACAACATGACACCCGACGCCGCACTTCCATAAATGACGTATTTTAAAGCAGACTCACTGCCCGGCCGGTCCTTCCTGCGCCAACCCGTAAGGGTGTAGGAGAGGATGGAAACGAACTCCATGGACAAATAAATCATAAGAAGATTGGAGGCTTTTGCCAGAAGGGTCATGCCAAGCGTTAGAGCCACAAGTAGCGTGAGATACTCACCGAAATAGCTGCGCTCAACTTCAGAGCTAAACCAGGCAGCAAGAACACCCAAAGCTGCCACTACCAGGAAGAAGAACAAGAAGAAGGTGCTAAGCCCATCAAACGCTACCATGCCGGCAAACAGCGGCCGTGGCGGCTGGCCAAGCAGATGTGCTCCGCCCGCAGCGGAGGCCGCAATTCCCGCCAGCGCCAACAACAACAGGATCTTGGGTGCCGACGAGCGGCCCTTCAGAAAGAGGTCCAGCAGCAGGAGTGCGACGACGGTCAGGGAGAGGGTCGCCTCAGGGCAGAAGTACTTCAGGCTTTCGAACGCGCCCACGGGAAACCTCCTAGAATGCCACGGCTACATGCTGGACTGTGCTAACCAGCCAGTGCAGCGATGGATTCACAAGGTCCAAGACCGGCATCGGATAGACGCCCAAGATGACCGCCATCGCACCCAACGGATACAACAGCAGGCGCTCTCGCCAGTTCATATCCCAGAGGTGCGACCACTTCTCGTTGAACGGCCCAAGGAACATACGGTGAATCGTCCAGAGATAGTATGCTGCGGTGACGATAATCGAGATAACGCTGACCATTACCAGGATGCGGAACGATCCGTTCATGGCGCCGAACGCCCCGATGAAGACCAGAGCCTCGGCGATGAAGCCGGCAAATCCCGGTAATCCGAGCGAGGCCATGAACGCCAGACCCGTGATGCCCGAATACTCGGGCATCTTCTGGGCCAGACCGCCAAAGCCCTCGATGTCACGGGTGTGGGCGCGATCGTAGACCACGCCGGCCACGAGGAAGCACATGGAACTGATGACCCCATGGGCGATCATCATGAACATGGCACCGCTGAACCCTGCGTCGGTCATGGAGGCCATGCCAACCAGGCAGAATCCCATGTGGCTCACGGAAGAGTAGGCGATGAGTTTCTTCAGGTCCTTTTGGGCCAGACAAACGAATGCACCATACACAATGCTGATGGCGCCAAGGATACCCATGGCCCAGGAGGCCCATATAGCAGCTTCCGGAAGCAGGCCGAAGTTGAACCGCATGATGCCGTACCCGCCTGTCTTCAACAGGATGCCGGCAAGAATCACGGAAATGGGCGTGGGGGCGTCCACGTGGGCGTCAGGCAACCATGTATGGAAGGGGAACATGGGGACCTTGATAGCGAAGCCAATAAACAAGCAAATAAAAATGACCTTCGAAAAGGCCATCCCCAATATGGGCGCCGCGCTGGCAAAGGCCCCGGAACGTCCCATCTCGGCCAGGTAGAGCAGATTGAAGGTGTGCAGCGACGGCGTCCCGTCCACCAGGGTCACTGGGGACGAAGCATAGTACAGAGCGATCATGGCCAGCAGCATCAGGACGCTTCCCGTCAGCGTATAGATGAAGAACTTGATTGCCGCGTATGGGCCGCCTCGGACACGCCCGCCTGCTTCGACGCGGGTGGGGGCACCCCAGATGCCGATGAGGAAATACATGGGCAACAGCATCACCTCCCAGAACACGTAGAACATGAAGAAGTCCAGAGAGCAAAAAGTGCCCAGGATGCCGGTCTCCAGCATCAGGAACAGCGCCATGTACCCTGGCACCTTCTTGGAGGTGAAGTGCGGGTGGTGTTCGTCCTGGTGCAGTTTGCCCCACCACGGAACCGACGCAATCATGCCCACGAAGCAGACCAGCGCTGCCAGAATCACCATGGAGATGCTGATCCCATCTACGCCCAGGAAGTATTCCACGCCCAGGCTGCGAATCCACACGAACCGGTGCACGAACTGCACCGCCGTGTCCGCCGGCATGAAGCCGCCCCACAACAGCACCGACATGCCCAGAACAGCGGCCGTAGCCAGGAAGCCCACGATGCGAGCAGCCTGGTCAATGACCTCCCGTTTCCAGCGCAGGCCGTAGCCCAATGCGGTCAGAAGCAGGATGACCGTGGTCCCCATTAGCGGCGTGAACACGATCCAGCTAAGAAGCGTACTTGTCGTCTGAGGTCCCATATCTCGTCACCTTAGGAAATAAAGTATCCAATAAGAACCAGTGCAAATGCGCCAACCATAAAAACATAGATGTAGCTCTGTACTTGCCCCGTCTGTGCCTTCCTCAGGAGCTTGCCAGAACCCATCATTACTTTGCCCACTGCGTTAACAAGACCGTCGAGCAAATAATAGTCGATGGCCCCTTGGATGGCACCGCAGAAACGCCCTATTGTGCCGCAGATGTTGACGATGCCGTCTACCACCTTGGCGTCAAACCAGTTAAGCACACGGGAGAGGCCCAATGTACCATTGATTGCCGAAACCTGATATAGCTCATCTACATAGTACTTGTTGAACACCACACGATGAACGCCCCGAATCAAGGGATTTCGGCTGGCCAACAGACGAGCCGGGATAGGGCTGGCAGAGTCCCGATACAGCAGACGAGCTGCAAGGAACCCGGCCAGGGCGATCGCCACGGATGTCCCCATCAGGACCCATTCGGTCGTGTGCCCATTGCCCGCAGACGTGATGAGCGATGCGCTGGACTCGAAGACAGGTTCCATCCACCCCTCGAACAGGTTGGGCATGGACCAGAGCAGGGGCAGGCCCACAAAGCCGCCCACCACCGACAGCACCGCCAGGACGCCAAGAACCCAGGTCATGGTGCGGGGTGACTCGTGCGGATGGCCGTGGCCTCGGTATGTACCACTGAAAGTCATATAATAGCTTCGGAACATATAGAAGGACGTACACGCAGCGGCCACCGCCCCGACGGCCCACAGCGTCACGCCGCCGCCCGGAAGCAGGATGTTGCCGGAATCAAAGGCCTTCCACAGAATCTCGTCCTTGGAGAAGAATCCGGAGAAGAGGGGAAAACCGGCGATGGCGAAGCAGGCCAGCAGGTATGTAATGGCCGTGACGGGCATGGACTTGCGTAGCCCGCCCATGTGGCGCATATCCTGCTCGTGGTGGCATCCCAGAATCACGCTGCCCGACCCAAGGAACAAGCAGGCCTTGAAGAAGGCGTGGGTCATCAGGTGGAAGATGGCTACCCAGTAGGCTCCGACGCCCACAGCCATGAACATGAAGCCCAACTGGCTCACGGTGGAGTAGGCCAGCACCTTCTTGATGTCATACTGGAACAATCCGATGGTCGCGGTGAAGATGGCGGTGAAAGCTCCCACCGATGCGACCACCGTCATCGCGATGGGACTCAAGGCGAAGAGGAAGTGCAAACGAGCTACCATGTAGACGCCCGCTGTCACCATGGTGGCAGCGTGGATGAGGGCGGAGACAGGCGTGGGGCCGGCCATGGCATCGGGAAGCCAGACGTACAGGGGGAACTGGGCGCTTTTGCCGCAAGCTCCGATGAAAAGGAGGATGCAGACCAGCGTCACCAGACCCACACCGAAGACTTGTTTGTCTAGCA
>CAYTWV010000036.1:7439-14744 GCA_964442235.1 uncultured Myxococcales bacterium
GACCCGCTCCTCAATCTCTCGGAAGGTGAGGCTGGCGACCTTGATCGTCTCCTGCCCGCCCGACTCGCTCTGCACCGTCATCGTCTCTTTGGTGCTGGAGGCATAGCTGCCCTGGGTATCCCACGTCCCGTTCAGGCCCCAGAACAACAGGGCCATTCCGATGATGACGCCGGCATCGCCCACTCGATTGACGACGAAGGCCTTCATGCCCGCAGCGGCATTCTTCTTCTCTTTGTACCAGAACGAGATGAGGAGGTAGGAGCAGAGGCCGACCCCTTCCCAGCCGATGAACATGGTCACAAAGCTGTCGCCGAGGACTAGAACCAACATGGCGAACATGAACAAGTTGAGATATGAGAAGAACCGCCAGTAGGAGGGCTCTTTTTTCATATATCCAACAGAATAAACATGGATTAGACTACCAACGAACGTCACGACGAGCGCCATTACGCCGCTCAAATGGTCCATGACGAACGCCATATCCACCTGGAATCTGCCCACATAGACCCAATCCCAAAGCTTGCAATACAGGCCCTCACGCCCTTCCGGCAAAGCCGTCAGTGTAAGGAAACCCCACAAAGCAATGGCAAAGGATAGAAAAGGCAGCAGAATGGCTGGAAGATGGACGGCGGAGTGGCCAAACCGCTTTTGAAGCCGGGCGCCAAGCAGGCCATTGTAAATGGCTCCCAGCAGCGGAAACAGCGGGATCAGCCAGAGCGCGGTAAAAGAATGGAGTTCCACACTCAACCTCTCATCTGGTTGGCATCTCGTACATCGATGCTACGAAGATTTCGATAGACAACCAATACGATGGCCAGGGCCACGGCAGCGCCCGCTGCGGCCAAGACGATTCCAAACAGGGCAAACACCTGCCCATCGAGCTTCCCCGAGGAGTAGTGGGAGAATGCCACGAAGTTCAGGTTGGCGGCGTTAAGGATGAGTTCCACCCCCATCAGCACGGCCACGGCGTTTCGTCGGACCAGGATGCAGAAAATCCCCAACCCGAAGAGCATCGCCGAGACGAGGAGGAAATGGTGAAGTCCGAGGTTCATTTCTCCTCCTTTCGCACCAGAGTCACTGCGGCAACCAGGGCGCCGACCAGCAGGACCGAGATGATTTCAAAGGGAAGGACGTATTCGGTAAGCAGGGCATCGCCGATGGGACCAGTGGTTGGCTCGAAGGTAACCTGTGCCGAAGGCCACGGCGTTCGGAGGGCGATGAATCCAAGCAGGCCGACGAGAGCGGCAACGACGGCAAACCCGACGACTCTCCCCACCGAACGGTTCGTGATGGTCACGTCACTGATCTGGCTGGTCAGCATCACGGCGAACAGAAGCAGTATCAAAATCCCGCCTACGTACACCATCGTCTGTATCGCTGCCAAGAAGTCAGCCGAGAGGAAGACGTAGAGACCCGCCATGCCAAGAAACGTTCCCAGAAGCGCAAAGGCCGAACGGACAATATTGCCCGAAAAGGCACAAAACGCAGCGCTGCCAAGTACAACTGCAGCGATGATGTAGAAGAGGATTTCGGTAATACCCATCTCAGACCCCCTTGCCCGGGCGCCGGAACGCGGGCCGAATGGCCTTCTTCAGAGCCGCTCCCACGGGCAGCGTGGGCGGCACCTCGTCCTTCTTCACTTTGTAGACCGGCTTGGGCTCGCCCTGGACGTAGTGCACCACCAGGTTCTCCAGGTAAGCGTTGGCACCCTCGAATTCCCGAGTGTGACGCAGCGCCTGGGTGGTGCAGACTTCGGTGCAGAGGCCGCAATGCATGCACTTGGCCCAGTTGATGTCCGCCCGGGTCAAAAGCCGCTCGCCGTCCTCACGCTTGGCCGTGGCGATGGCGATGCATCCGATGGGACAGGTCTTGGCGCACAACGCGCATCCGATGCACACACCGGTGTCGATCTCCAGCAGCCCCCGGTAGGCCTCCGGAAGCTCTTCTTGCACTGGCCGAGGGATCTTATCCGGGTACTGCACGGTCATGGGCCGCCGGAACATCCAGCTCATGGTGACCGCCATGCCCTCGTAAGCCGAGCTGCAGGCCAGGAATATGTTCTTTACGTAGCCAGTTACGGCAGACGATACGGTGGATACCATAGCTTCTGACCCGTCATTTTAAAGTAATTGTCACGATCTGCCATATAATTAAAGCGAACTCTGGCGAAGAAGTGGACGACCACCGCTGCGGCCGCCAGAGTCAGCAACAAACGAACGATTAGCTCCAGCATGGCGCCTTTGGGCACAAGCCATACCCAGCACAGCACGCCCAGCGATGTCACCAGGGCCAGAGGCACGAAGTACTTCCAGCACGTCACCATCAACTGGTCCACTCGAAGGCGAGGAAGGGTCCAACGGATTTGGATGACGACAAAGATCAGCGCCGAGGCCTTGCCAACGAATACCACGAAGGAGAGCGCCTGCCAGCCCCAGAAAGCCCATCCGGTGGAGGCAGCAATGGTGGTTGCCGAGACGAAGGGGATGTTCCAACCGCCAAGGAAGCAGATGGTGGAGACGGCACCGATCACCCACAGGTTCCCCCACTCGGCGAACATGAAGAAAAGGTACCGCATGCCGGAGTACTCGGTGAGGTAGCCGGCTACCAGTTCGCTCTCGGCCTCAGGAAGGTCAAACGGAGTTCGATTGCCCTCGGCGATGGCCGCTACCAGGCTTAGGCAGAAGGCCCCGGGCATGAAGGGATTGGCGAAGAGGTTCCACTCCCACGGAAGGCCGCCCTGCGACTGGATGATCGTCTGGGTCGACAGGCTTCCGGTGATGAGCACCACCGGCATGATTCCGAGGGCAGCGGGGATTTCGTACGAGACCATCTGGGCAGCACTTCGTATGCCGCCGAAGAGGGCCCACTTGGAGTTGGAACTCCAGCCTGCCATCAGGGTGCCGACCACGACCAGCGAGGTGATGGCGAACACATAGAGCACACCGATGTTCAGGTCAGCAGTGATCAGGTTGGCCCCGAACGGAAGGACCACGAAGGCCTGGAAGAACCCGCCAAAGACCAGATAGGGCGCCAGTCTGAAGAGGATGTGGTCCGACGTCTTGGGAACCAGATCCTCTTTCAGGAAGCACTTGACGCCGTCGGCCAGCCACTGCAACGTGCCCTGGGGACCCACTCGGTTGGGCCCAACTCGGCTCATGATGCGGCCTGCCACCCGCCGCTCGACCACGGTAACCGGGCCAGCGAAAAGAGCGACGAACACCACGGTGACGATGCCGGCCAGCAGCATGAAGCCACCGTAGACAACCCAGGTGTAGGACCAGGCCGAGGGGTCCTGACCAAACCACTGAATAAACCAGTCAGCAAGTTCTTTCATCGGTCAATCTCGGGTGCAACGATGTCCATGGAACCGATCAGCGCTACCATATCTGCAATCATCAAGTTAGGGCTGATAGGCTCTACCAGTGATGTCGCCGTGAACGACCCCGTTCGGATGCGAACCCGACTTGGTCTGTCCGTTCCATCGGTGATGACGTACATCCCCATCTCTCCCCGGGCGCTCTCCACTCGAGAGTACGTCTCCCCGGCCGGAACCTTGAGGATGCGGGGCGTCTTGGCTCGGAACTCCCCTTCGGGCAGCTTGGCCAGCGCTTGGCGTACGATGCGCACCGACTGCCTCATCTCCTGCATCTTGACTTCGAAACGGTCGAAGGAGTCCCCGACCGTGCCTTTGAAGCCTTTGCCCACAATCACATCGAAGTCGAAGTCCGGGTAGGCCGAGTAGGGCTCGTCCCGCCGAAGGTCGAAATCCACGCCACTGGCCCGCAAATTGGGGCCAACCAGGCCGTAGCTGATGGCTTGCTCGGCAGGAATGGTGGCGACATTGGCAAGACGCCTCACAAAGATCTGGTTG
Source organism: uncultured Myxococcales bacterium (assembly GCA_964442235.1). GTDB lineage: Bacteria > Myxococcota_A > UBA9042 > CAIXZC01 > CAIXZC01 > CAYTWV01. Next base: position 11,311 of record CAYTWV010000036.1, read on the forward strand.
CCGCCGATCAACCGGTTGAACTCGTCGATCATGGGCTCAAAATGTTCAAGGAAGGCAAGGATCTTGCCCGGAACGTCCGGATGCAGATCCTGGCTTACGCCGCCAATTCGCATATAGTTGTAGGTAAGCCTGGCGCCGCAAATGTATTCGGTGATGTCGTTGATGGTCTCCCGTTCACGCAGCCAGTGGGTGAACGGGGTGAAGGCGCCCAGGTCCATCGCCATGCAGCCCGTCGCCACCAGATGGCTGGCGATTCGGTTCAGCTCGCAGGCGATGACTCGCAGGTACTCGGCTCTGGGCGAGACCTGGATCCCCATCAACTTCTCGATGGCCATGCAGTAGACTTGATTCCCGAACATCGAGGCCAGGTAGTCGACCCGATCTGTATAGGGGATGAAGCCCCCAAACGGTGTGGTCTCCCCCAACTTCTCCAAGCCGCGGTGCAGGTATCCCACGTCGGGAGTCGCCTTGCGCATAATCTCGCCATCGGTCTCCACCAGGAAATTGATGACGCCGTGCGTGGCGGGGTGCTGAGGCCCCATATTGATCCGAAGGAATCCCTCCAGCTTGTCTGCTTTGGGTTTATGCATCAGAACCTCCCAGCAGGTCGGGCCGGGTCGTAGAGAGGCCGTGGTACTCGGGCTGCTCGACGTAGTCTTTCCGAAGAGGATGACCCACCCAGTCACTGGGCAACATGATCCGGATCAGGTTTGGATGGCCCGTGAAGCGGATGCCCAGCAAGTCGTACTCCTCACGCTCGAACCAATTCGCTCCGCCCCAGACCTGGTATACGGAAGGCAGTTCGGGAGTCTCCCGAGGAACGCTGGCCTTGATCACGATGGAATGCCGATGCTTGAACGAGAACAGGTGGTACACAACCGTCATCTGTTCGCCCGCATCCACCCCAGTCAGGCAGCGCAAGAAGTCAAAGGAGAGCGAGGGGTCGGTGCGCAGGTGTTGGCAAACCTCCGCGATGCGCTGGGGGGCGACGGAGACGAACGGGTCGCACCGCTCGGTGGTCAGCCCCAGGATGCTCTCTCCGAACCGCTGCGTAAGTGCGGCATGAATCTGTTGGGCGTTCATGCGCGTTCCCCTTTCATACGGCGAGTCCACTTCTCACCCATAATCTTCTTCTGGATCTGCAGGACCGCATCGGTCAGCGCTTCGGGGCGAGGCGGGCAACCCGGCAGGTAGATGTCCACGGGGATCACCATGTCCACGCCCTTGAGCACGGAGTAGGTTCGGCCGAACAGGCCGCCGCAGTTGGCGCAGGCGCCGTGCTCCGCAAAAATCCATCCGGCCGGCGTCATCGGCAGCTTGCGGTCTTCGCCCTATTCGGGATGGTCACGTACTCGCAAATACAGGCATGTCCACTCGGCCCAGAGTCGTCAAAGTGGGTCAAATGGCGGCCGCACCAATTATTGCGGAGCAGTGCGACCAGCGAAGGCTGGCGCGTTCAGTGGGTGGAAATCCCACCGGGGTAATAGTCAGAAACCCCGTAACTTGGATCACACGTGAGGAGGAAACGAATCCCGTGAAGCTGATCGACAAAGCCATCTTTTGGATGGTGAGTGAGTCACCGGGCCGTAACGAAAGTAAACCCACAGGTGGCCCCGATAAATATACCTCGGAGGCCGAGTCCTCTGTTCCGGGACGAAGGCAGAATGAACCGTCGAAATCTGACCGATGCGACAGTTCACTCCGGCGGGGTGGTAGGGACAGCACGGTGACAAGGACACGCCAAGCAACTGGAGAAACCGTCCTCGCCCCATCGAGAAATCGGCGGAGCAAGGTAGGCCGTATAACCGCCCAAAGCGGGAAATCGGTCGAAGGCGAGACGGTGGAGGCTGGGCCCGTAGTAGCGATGAAGCGGGGTAACGCCCGTGGAGCGAGGGGGCCCTGCTGTACACAACTCCTTCACCAACATGGGAGGCAGGGGTGCCAATGATAAAAACACCCATCAGTCTGCAAGACCTGAGGCGAAGGATCTACGTCAAGGCGAAGGCTGAACCGTCTTGGCGCTTTTGGGGATTGTATGTGCATGTATGCAAGAGGGAAACGCTATGCGAGGCGTACCGGTTGGCCAAGAAAAATGACGGAGCCCCAGGAATTGACGGGGTGACGTTCGAGGCCATCGAAACGGCTGGCGTGGAGCCGTTCCTTGAGCAGCTTCGGTCAGAACTGATCGGCGGCACATACCGTCCCATGCCGGTGCGGAAGAAGGGGATACCGAAGAGCGGAGGTAAGGTCCGCATTCTGTCCATCCCCACAATCCGTGACCGGGTGGTCCAGGGAGCACTCAAGCTCATCCTGGAGCCTATCTTCGAGGCGGATTTCCAACCGGGGTCGTTTGGATACCGACCCAAGAAGTCGCCACGGGAAGCGGTGCAACGAGTCTCTGAGGCAATCGTCCTCGGCAAGACCTACGTTATTGACCTCGACTTGCGAGCCTACTTCGACAATGTGAGGCATCACATCCTGTTTGAGAAGGTAGCCAAGAGAATCGATGACGAGCAGGTAATGCACTTGCTGAAGATGATTGTGAAATGCTCAGGAGACCGGGGAGTCCCCCAGGGAGGCGTGATCTCCCCCTTGCTCAGCAACATCTACCTCAATGAGGTGGACCGGATGCTTGAGCGAGCCAGGGAGGCCACGCGACACGGCAAGTGGACGGCAATCGAGTACGCTCGGTTTGCCGATGATCTTGTCCTCCTCGTTGACTCTCACCCGCGACACCAAGCGCTTCGCAGTACGGTAGAAGAGCGCATCCGAGCGGAATTCGCCAAACTACAGGTGGAGGTAAACGAAGAGAAGAGCCGGAATGTGGATTTGGCAAAGCGAGAGAGCTTCGGATTTCTTGGTTTTCAGTTTCTGCGGATTCTCTCAAAAGGAGGTAAATGGATGCCGCTGGTCCTGCCCTTGGGCAAGAAGCGGACCGAACTCCTGCAGAAGCTGAAAGCGATCTTCCGACGCCATATCTCCCAGCCGGTGGAGAGGGTAATTGTACAAATCAACCCGATCCTTCGAGGCTGGGTCAACTACTTTGCCATTGGCAACTCCAGCAAATGCTTCTCGTTTATCCGAGACTGGGTAGAGAAGAAGGTCAGAAGACACCTGGCAAGGTCCGGCCAGCGCCGGGGCTTCGGCTGGAAGCGATGGAGTAGAGAGTGGTTGTACCAAGAATTTGGACTCTTCAATGATTACCAAGTGAAATGGTCCGATCACCCTCGAAAGTCACTCCAGCATGATAGGTCCCATAACCCGTGATGCGAAGTGTACAGGTGCGCGTAGTGCGGGAAATCCGCACGCTGCGTGCGATGTGGCGGGGGCTGGAGATAGGCCCACGGTCTGGAGATTGAGGCACTCCCAAAGGAAACGGGGAGAAACAGATGGGCCAGACCTAACGGTACTACGCCAGTCCTCGACCCTACCGG
>CAYTWV010000037.1:0-14703 GCA_964442235.1 uncultured Myxococcales bacterium
CCGACTTGCCCGTCTGGCGCAACCGCATGTCAGCCTGGCTGACGGACGAACGCAACGACACCCTCTCGGATGCGGTGGTCGACGGCCTCTCGCCGGAATTTTTCCGCCAGGTACACTGGCTTCCGGGCGGACGCGCACTGCCCGAGCCACGGTAAACGCAACGTGTTTGGACTGCTCCATGGGCTCTGCGTAGACATCCATCACCATTCGGGGGCCTTCGGGAGAGGCTCCGATGGCCCATCCAGGTATTTCATAGTACCCGTCGTTATCCATGCGCATCGGACGTTGTTTGACATGGCTTCGATTCCATGTGCCGTCACGATATTCGTCCAGCGCCATGCCCCTCAGATGGAACCCGGCAGGGTCTCCGGGGATCGTGCCGGGAAACTCCAGCCGCAACATGACCCGCTGGGAGTCTCGAATCGTGCCGAAGTGCCCCAACTCCACGTTGTCCGAGAACCCGGAGATCGCCGTACCTTTTCGGGTCTGAGCCGAGAAGAACCCCAGGCCCATGCGGGGAAACAGGAAGAACAGGACCAGCGACGAGGCCAGCAGAGTCAATGCAAGGACCGAAGACCCGATCATGTAACGCCTGGACAGCAGTCTGGAGGCTGGCACCATGGCCGCTGCTGCGCCGTAAGTGGCCTCGACCTTCTCCATAAAATGCACGCTTGTCAAAGACCAGGTAAGTATAACTGTATACACAACAAAGAACAATGCAAATGACAGATCGGGATTGCCAACGGCGGATGCGATCAACAGCAAAAAGCTCAACCCAATCATCTGAAACTGCTGCCTGGAGCTTGGCAACTGCAAGGCTCTGGCGGCCGTTGCAACAAGGCCAAAAATGAAAGAGTTAGGAAGCCAGTCGCCGGACTGAAGACTAAACACAACAAGAAGCACGAAGGCACCAATAACTGCCGCCGTGGCGGCCACATTGGCCAATCTGGGCCACGGTTTCTGACCCCAGCGAATGCCGACAAGTAGCGAGGCACCTACTCCCAGCCACACCAGCGTCGGCAACTCCCCGCCCAGCAGCAAGGGCAGAGCTGCCAGGGTGACCAGCACCACACACAACACCCGGTTCAGGGTTGCCAGCCTCATGCAAGGCCCTCCTGCGAGGCGCTACCGGCCCCCTCGCTGACCTGAACGTCGTGGCTCTCCAGATCCACTCGAACCCGCACTCGAACCCGCATTTCGTCAACCAGATCCCGGCCGGAACCGGGCCCCTCGGGCGGTGCATCCAGCGCTTTGGAATACCCCAGACGAGCCAGAAGACGAAGGATAGGACGAATGGCCCCCTCCCCTCCAGCGGGAGCCAGCACCCCGTTGGGTGCCCTGACCACGACGTCATATCCCCACATCAGAAGCTGTTTGGCCACGGAAGCACCCAGTTCCACTCCGGTTTCCAACCGTTCGCGGCGCTTGGCATCCAACGAGGGCAATTGGGCCGACTTTCGCTTCTTTTTGGTGCGCACCCCAAGGGCCATCTCCGGAAACTCTCCGGGACAGACCAGGTCCAGCAGAACTCGCCTTCCCGTCAGACCCTGGTACTATTTGACCATATAGCGGCCCGTCCGCGCGGTACCTTTCCAATAGACGTCATGCCAGTCGTCGCCGGGTCCCATGGGCCGGGCCGAGTAAAATTCGCCTCCGCGCCCCGTCCGGGCCACATCCTCTTCCTCTTGGCCCCGGGCCAGGACTCGGATTTCCGCCTCCACCGAGCGATCGCCTCTGGGAAGCACCGTAAGCCATTCCGAACGCTCGACATTGAGTCCCTTGGTAAAAAACGAGAAGGGATAACTTGTACTGATGCGAAACCCTCGCGCCCGATAGACTCCCCGCCGGGGGAAGATCAACCGAGCCGTCACCACACCCGACTCGCGTGCCGCAAGCCGCTGCAGGAATCCCGGGGTCTGCTCCACGGTTACGTCCTCCAGCAGCAACGAGCCCTCCAGCGAGAAGGAGTGGAACCACGACTTCCCGTTTTGCAGGGTCATGGGCACATGAGCGGGCAATCCGGCCATCACTTCAGGAAGCGCCTCACATTGCAGCTTCACTCGCTGAAGAGAGAGTTCCGAGAGGATGCCACTGGCCACGATGATGGATAACGACATGGAGAAGAGCAGGTAAAGCAAATTGCCGCCCGTATTGACCGCTGCAAAGCCGATACCCACACAAATCAGGAAGAGGAATTTCCCTTCCCGGCTGAGGGAGAGTTTTCGGGGGAAAAAACGACTCTCCATGATGCGGTCGACCAGGCCCGGCCCCTTCTCTCTCCAACGGATGAAAAAGAGCAGGTTCAAGAACAGGGTCACCAGCAGCGCAACTTTCAGGCCTGTATACCTGGGAAAACTGATGGCCAGATAGGCCACCATCCCGGTGAAAAGCAGCATTACGCTGCCTGCCATCGAGAAACGGAAGCCCTTTGGGCGAACCTTTCTCCAAAACGACATAGCCGGCCCTACGGAACGGGAACGGACTGGAGCAACTCTTCCAAGGCGGCCTCCACTTGCTTCCGGCCCGACCCACCTTGTGCGACGTGACGTAACGAGAGGCGGTGCACCAGCACCGGGCTTGCGACGTTTCTGACGTCGTCGGGCGTGACGTAACCCCGACCCCGCAAGAACGCCAAGGCCTTGGCGGCCCGAAGAAGTTGGATTCCCGAACGGGGGCTGGCCCCCATCTCGAATCGAGAGGATTCTCGGGTAGCCTGCAGAATCCGACGGATGTAATCGACCAGCTCATCTTTGACCAGGACGCTGGCAGCGGCTTCCTGCAACCCAATGACGTCGTCGCGGGAGAGCACGGGCGTAACCTGATCCAGGTTGGAGTCATTGTGACCCCGAATGATGTCCTTCTCCAGCTCGGCATCGGGATATCCCATGGAGACCGAGACCAGAAACCGGTCCAGTTGCGATTCCGGCAGAGGATAGGTGCCGTAGAGTTCGCGAGGATTCTGAGTCGCAATGACAAAAAACGGGTCGGGCAACGAGTGAGTCACCGTGTCCACAGAGACCGTGCCTTCGCTCATGGCCTGCAGCAGCGCACTTTGGGTACGCGGCGAGGTGCGATTCAACTCGTCGGCCAACAGCAGACTGGCAAACACGGGGCCCTGTTTGAACTCGAAGACCCCTCGCTGGGGGTGGTAGACCTGAGTCCCCACCACGTCACTGGGAAGCATGTCGGAGGTGAACTGAATTCGGCCAAACGAGAGGGCCAGAGCCCGAGAGAGGGCCCGAGCCAGGGTGGTCTTGCCCACCCCGGGGACGTCCTCAAGCAGAACATGTCCCTTGGCCAGCAAGGCCACCAGAACCATCTCGATGGCGTGGCGCTTTCCGGCGAGGACCTTCTCGACCTGGGCCACCACTGCGGCGGGTCCAGAGAGGGTCTGCACCGGCCGTAATGCGTCGTTTACGGAACTGGAACTCATGTTCGAAACTCCGTTATCAAACGGTTCAAGGGGCGGGACAGGACTGGACCGCCTTGAGAACCATGGCATCAAATAGCGGATCCCCGGTCACACGACGCAGGGACTCGGCAGCATCGTCTTTAGACCAGCCACGCTCAACAAACGCCGCTTCAACTCGGGTGATCACGGCCTTCTGCTTGCGGCAGACCGCATCCACCACCACCCCCACGGTGACCAGATCCCGTTGCAGACGCAGTGCGTTGGAACGATCGGGGGAGAGTCGCACCAACTCATCAATCTGAGTCGAGGCCTCTTTGGCTTCCCCTAACCGCAGCAGCACATCGGCCAGGTTGTTTCGAAGCTTCGGGTCGACGGGGGTCAACGTCACGGCCTTCTCATATAGTTCCCTGGCCCGCTGAAGATTCCCGGTGGCAGCACATGCCACCCCGAGATTGTTCAGAACCTGTATATCGTCCGGAGAAAAGGAAAGGGCGCCTTCCAGCACAACAACGGCCTCGGAGTACTTTCCACCCTGTATAAGCACAAGACCCAGATAGGTCATCGCCTCGCCGCAGCGGGGGTCCATTTCAAGGGCTGCCTTAAACTCGTCGGCGGCCTCATCGAACTCCCCATCGATCCAGAGCAATCGGCCCTTGATCAGCCGGGGACCGGGCACATCACCTTGTGCTCGGCGAGCCTGCTCCGCCAGCTCCATGGCCTCTTCGTAACGCTCCAACTGGGCCAGTGCCTGGGCCTTGTACAAGGTCCAGGTGATCTCTCCCCGCTCCTTGACGGACCAGGATTCCGCCAGAGCCAGGGCCTCGGCTGCTCGACCCTGCCGCAGGGCCTCTTGGACTTCCGCGTGCGGCCCCGGCGTCACTACCGCGACCGGGGCTTCCGGCCTTATCGGGTCCGGTGCGGAAGCACACGCATTTAGCATGAGGGGTAGGGAGAAAAAAATAATGCTGTGAACCTGCAGAATGCTCATGTTCTGGCTCCGGGCAGATCTGTTTGACACACCCGGGGGGGGACAGTAGACTCACTCGGATGTTTGAGCAAGTTCCTTTGCCGGACGAGGAAAGCATGAAATCGACACGGCTGCTGTGGGCGTTGGCGCTGGGTACAAGCATGGTTATGGCTTGTGGTGGCGGGAGTGTGACGAAGCAAGATATCGGGGACTCCACGGGACCCAACCAGGATGCCTCGTTGACGGACGTTGACATCACTATCGGGGACCCCGACAAGAAGGAGCAGGAAATCGAGGACCAGGGGCCGATATTTGACTGCGGAACCGAGTGTTTCACGCTTGATGCGTCGGATACCGGCGATGCGGGCCCCAAGCCAGGTGAGTTTGGCTATCCTTGTCAGGAAAACAGCGAGTGTCTTTCCAATTACTGCGTTGAGTCGTGGCAGGGCAAGGTCTGCACGGTGAACTGCGTAGAGGAATGCCCTGCATCCAGTTGGACCTGCTCCCTCATCGCCAACTCCTGCCCTGACTGCCAGTACGTCTGCATCCCCGACTTCGTGCATCTGTGCCAGCCGTGTTTGGACAACAACGACTGCGGCGGCGATCTGGTCAATACTGCGGACCGTTGCATCGATTATGGTCCCTTCGGCAAATTCTGCGGGGGTGCGTGCGAAACGGATGGCCAGTGCCCGAAAGATTTTGAGTGCAAGGAGTTGGATATTGGTGGTCAGATGGTGGGACAGTGCGTCCCGCAGTCCGGTGTCTGCGAGTGTTCTCAACTCTCCATCGAGCAGGGCAAAACCACGGTCTGTTATCGGGAAAACGAGTTTGGCAAATGCGACGGCAAGAAGATGTGTACGCCGGCAGGCATGAGCGATTGCGACGCCCTGGTCCCCAAGCCCGAATCATGCAACGGCAAGGACGATGACTGCGACGGCGCCGTGGACGAAGGCATTACCAAGAACGATTGTGAAGTCTCCAACGCCTACGGCATCTGCCGAGGCACGTTCCAGTGCATCGAAGGCGGCATGGCGTGTGATGCGCCTCAGCCCAAACCCGAAGTCTGCAACGGCATGGACGACGATTGTGATGGTTTGGACGACGAGGATTTCTTCGACAGCAACGGCGACGGCCTGGCGGACTGCCAGTCCGAAGACGATGACGGCGATGGGCTGAAAGACTGGGAAGACAACTGCCCCATGCACTTCAACCCCGGTCAGGAAAACTTCGACTATGACAGCATGGGCGACTTGTGCGACCAGGACGACGACAACGACCTGGTGCCCGATTTGCAGGACTGCGAGCCCTTCAACCCCAAGGTGAACAACGGCGAATTCGAAGTTTGCGACGGCCAGGACAACAACTGTGACGGCGTCGTCGACGAGACCTACCCGGACTTCGATTCAGACGGAAAGATGGATTGCATCGACCCCGACGACGACAACGACGGCGTGCTGGACACCATCGACAACTGCGGCAACCTTTACAACCCCGACCAGCGAAACACCGATGCGGCCCCTGACGGCGGCGATGCCTGTGATTGGGACGACGACAACGACGGGTATCCGGATACCATGGACAACTGCCCCCAGACGCCCAACCCGCTTCAGACCGACACCAACGACGATGGCATCGGAGATGCGTGCCAGGGCGACAAAGACGGCGACGGCGTCGGCGACGAAGAGGACAACTGCGAGTTGGTCTTTAATCCGATGCAAGAAAACGCCGACCTGGTGGACGACGGCGGCGACTCGTGCGACCCCGACGACGACAACGACGGTGAGGCCGATACCACGGACTGCCAACCGTCCAATCCCATGGTGAACCACTTCGCCATGGAGATTTGCGACGGCAAGGACAATAACTGCAACGGTCTGGTGGACGAACTGGGCGGCGTGGGCTGCAAAGAGTACTTCCTTGACCAGGATGGCGACGATTGGGGCTCTCAGTCCTCCAAGTGTCTCTGCGGGCCCATTGGCCTCTTCCAGGCCGAAAATCAGGGCGACTGCAACGACACTGACCCCACGGTCAACCCCGGCATGAAGGAAAACTGCAACAGCACCAAGGACGAAAACTGCAACGGTTCGGACAACGACGAAAACGGCATCGGTTGCCTGCCCTTCTATTATGACCAGGACGGCGACAACTTCGGCGTGGCCCAATTCAAGTGCCTGTGCGCCGGCCAGGGCAAGTACACCGCCTCTTCCCCCGGCGACTGCAACGACAACGATATTCTCCTCAGCCCCGGGGCCAACGAGATCTGCGGCAACTTCATCGACGACGACTGTGACGGCGATCAGAATGACCCCAATGCCCAAGGGTGCATCACGTACTTCCGTGACGCCGACAAAGACGGCTTCGGGGTGCAGACCGACTCTCTCTGCCTTTGCACTCCGTTTGGCTCCTACACGGCCATCAGTGGCGGCGACTGCAACGACAATCAATGGTCCGTGAACCCCGGCCAGATGGAGATGTGCGGCGACGGCCTGGACAACAACTGCAATGGAACCCAGAACGACGAAAACGCCATTGGCTGCGAATATTGGTACTCGGACGGCGATAGCGACGGCTACGGCAATCCTTCGGACTCCAAGTGCCTCTGCGCCGGTTACGGCAAGTATGTGACCAAACTGCTCGCCGACTGCAACGATCTGGTTCCCTCCATTAACCCGGCGGGCGCCGAGGTGTGCAACAACACCGACGACAACTGCAACGGCACCGTGGACGAAGGCACCGGCCAGGCGCTCTGCTCCCAGTCCCTGCCCCACGTTCAGTTGGTCGCCTGTGTTGGCGGCAAATGTGTGGCCACGGGCTGCGAAGTCGGGTTCCACGACGTGAACAACAACCTCAACGATGGCTGCGAATGCAAAGACGACGCCGACGAAGGCGTGACCAAGTCCTGCGCCGCAGCCCAAGACAAGGGCACCTTCAACGACGTCGGCGCTGGCGCCGCTACGACCGTCTCGGGCAATGACCCCGACGGCGGTGGCGACTGGTACCGCTTCAACGCCCAGGACACGGCCGAAACCGGCACCGACAACTTCCATGTGCGGGTCCGGTTCGTGAAAAACACCGATAACAACTTCGTGTTCGACCTGTACTGGGGCGGATGCGGCGCCTCGCTGCAGATCTGCGGCGGTGCAACCGATGCGGAATGGTTCACCGACTTCAGCAATCCCGCTGGAACCACGCCGTGGCCGCCCATTCCCGGCCCGACGACTTCGGGCGGCGGCGAAAAGAACTGCCGGTTCGACTCAAACCATGAGTTGACCCCCACCAATTTTGCCGACGATACCGACGAAATGTCCCATCGGTGCACCGACAACACCAAGCAGTTCTTCGTCAAGGTCTACACCGCCACAGGCAAGACCCCCACCTGCAACGAGTACCAAGTCGAAATCTCCAACGGCATGTACTAGGCCCCGGCCTGCTCCAAGGTGCCCGGTGCCAGCCCCCCTCCCCATGAACCGACTCCGCATTCGCCACCACGGCTCCATCCGAGTCGCTTTGTGCGTCGCTGCGCTGCTGTGGCTTGCCGCCCCCCGCGCAGCCAGCGCTCAACTTGTCTCCAACCAGGCGGACCCCCCAACGACACCGGCAAGTGCCACGCTTCCCACTCCCGAGCAGGCCTGTGCGTCTTCGTGTGGCCAGACTCCGTGTGAGTGGTTGGAATTCCACGGGTTCTCCCCCGACTCCTCCCGCTTGGGGTTCAGCATCCTGAAATGCCCCGGTTCTTCTGCTTCGGCAACGGCACGCCGATTCTTCCACGTCCGGACGCTCAAGGGGCGCCTGGGTCGCATGGGAATGAGTGAGGAGAAACTAAAAGGCGTTCACTTCACTCGATACTTCAGACGCCAAGGCTTTCATGTCGCCGAAGTGTTACCCTCGTCGCAGGAATTGGAGCATTGGACCGCTTCCTTGGGAGAGGGACGACGCCTTTCGGTGGATCTGTTGACGGAAAAAACCATGGTCCTGGAGATCGCCGGATATGAGGGCCAGGAACGGCTGTTTGTCTCCAAAGTTCCCCTTCATGACATCTACTTTGGCATGGCCGTGCAGGCCTACCTGTCGCCTGACGGCAAGCGGGTGCTGGTCGTGGCCCATTTGGATGCCCAGTACAAATGGGATCTCTGGAGCGGAGCCTTCTCGCTCGCCCCCTGATCGGAACCTTAAAAGCCCTTGCAAACCCATACCCTTTGGTCTACCATCCCCTGCCTTGCAGGATCCCTGGACTTGGCTTGTCCGGGATGGCACTAACGGTTCTTGGGACTGGCCCGTCCAGCCGGAACGGACTCTGGGTGAGAGGAACTGAATGCTTTCGGAACTGAGACAACACTCGAAATCGTTCTTCGTGTACTTACTGTTCGCCATGATCATCGTGGTGTTCGTGTTCACGTTCAACATGGGCGGCAGCTCGGACGGTGGCTGCGGCAGCACCGAGACTCCGACCTATGCCAAGGTCAACGGGAACCTGATTTCGCAGGATACCCTGTTCATGGGCATGGCCCTGTTGCCGACCTACCTGCAAGGTACCGCAGGTCTGGCCCTGGCCAGTGCGGCCGGCGTGGACATGAAGGCCCTCTTCGGCGGCTCCCCCGACGAACTGTCGCCCGATCAGGCCGACGCCTTCCTGCAACTGATCGAAATGATCTACATCGCCAGCGATGAAGCCGAACGCATGGGCTTCCGCATTGGCGACAGGGAACTGGCCAAGGCCATGTACCCCGCCAGTTTCTTCAAGGAGAAAGAGGTCATGGGCGAGGATGGCCTGGAGACCACCAAGAAGGAATTCGACGAGACCGCCTATACCAACTGGGTGGCCTACACGCTGCGCGCCTCGACGCAAGAGTACGAGGCCTTCGTGAACCGCATCCTGCTGGCGTTCAAGCTTCAGGAATACGTGTTCGGCATCATCAAGACCGAGCCCATGGAACTGGAATTGGCCGCCCGGGCTGCCCAGGCCAAAGTTGACCTTCAGTACGTAGCCATTCAGCCCGACATGATGGCCACCAAGGCCGTTCCCACCGAGGCCGAAATCCAGGAAGCCCTGGCCAAAGGCGACGCCGAGCTGAAACCCTATTATGATGCGCACCCCGCCGAGTTCCACGTGGCCGCCAGCTACGAACTGCACGGGATCTTTGTTGCCGCCCTTCCGCCGGCCCCCCCTGCACCCAAAGGCGCCGAAGCCACTCCCCCTGCCAAGCCCACCGCCGAGCAGAAGGCCGCTGCCTCTGCGAAAGCCGCTGAGATGCTGAAGCGTATCCAGGGTCAGGCCCCGCTGCTGGTTGCCGACCCCGCTGCTCCCGCCGCTGCTCCCGCTGCGGAACCCACCGACGCCCTGGAGCGATTCAAGGAAGTGGCCAAACGTGAATCCGCCCATGACGAGTCCAAAGAGCGCTCGGGCAAACTGGGCCTCAAGAACGCCGTGGAACTGGGCACCGTGCCCTTTGGCGCAGACGTCGTCAAAGCCCTGGCTACCGCAAAGAACGGCGACGTAGTTGGCCCCGTGGTTACCGATGATGGCGCCTGGCTGCTTTTTGTGAACACCGCCAACGCCGGCAAGGATCTGACCTATGAGCAGGCCAAGCCCGAAATCGCCAAGGCCCTCGCCCAGAAGAAGAAGGCTCCTGAAGCCGCCAAGGCACTGGCCGAATCCATCCAGGCCAAAGTCAAAGCCTCCAACGGCAAAGACTTTGAAGCCATCGTCGAAGAAGCCAAGAAGGGCCTCGTGACCGGCGAAGAAGACAGCAGCTTCGATTGGCTGAAGGTCGAAAAGACCGGCAAGTTCTCACTGGGCACCTCGCAGTACGGCATCCCCGGCATCGGCCCCTTCGATGAACTGTTCCAGGACGCCTTCAAACTGAGCCCCGAAAATCCCGTGGGCGCCAAAGTCTACGAGCAGAAAGCCTCTGCTATGATGCCCGGCTCGGGCAAGGTCTTCGTGGTTGTCCTCTCCGAGCGTGAACTGGCCCCCGCTGCCATCACCGAAGAGGCCCTCAAGACCCAGAAAGAGACCGTCAGCGCTGCCCGGTCCATCCCCTACTTCGAGTCCCTGCTGCAAGGTCTGCGGGACGCCGCTGTGGCCGCTGGCAAGGTCGAACGCACCGATGACTACCGTGCCTTCCGAGAAGCCCTGCAGGCCCAGGCCGAAGAACGCATCCGCGCTCAGGCCGCTCAAGGCGCCCCCGCTGCCCCCGCCGCTGCCCCCGCCGCTGCCCAGTAAATTCCCCCTTATTTAGTTTTCATCAATCCATCCATTGCAGTTGTTGTCCAAGCCGTCCAAGACCTCTATTGCCCCGGGATAGGCCAGCGGCGAGTCATCGTTGCAGTCCCCAAACCCCGCACAGGTGGCCTTGAAGAAACCCAAACATAACGTCAGCGCACTTCCCCACAAACCGGCGCAACCCACCACATAGTTCGGGGCGGAACCCTCACAATAGCCGTCACCGTCCCCGTCACAGCCCTCGTCCTTAAGTCCGTCGCAGTCATCGTCCCGGCCATTACACTCCTCCGGCGCCCCAGGGTGGACCGCCGGGTCTTCATCTCGGCAATCGGGTGACTGGCTGGCACATACCGACCCCGGCCCGAACAACAGGGCCGGCTTGCCGCAATACCCGTCTCCATCGGCGTCACATTGCTCGTCAACCGCTCCGTCGCAGTCGTCGTCCAACCCGTTGCACAGTTCGTCAGCAAGCGGATGAATCAGCGGATCCTGGTCCTGACAATCCCGAAGGGGCTGGGGACACCACGGGGTGCCCAAGGTCGCCAGTGCGCCCCCACAATAACCGTCTGCGTCCACATCACAGACCTCGTCGGTCGCATCGTCACAGTTGTTGTCCAGACCGTCACAGGCCTCGTCGGCCCCAGGGTGAACAAAGGGGTTCTGGTCGTTACAGTCCTGGCTCAAGGTGGCCCATCCCGCCTGCACCCCACAAAGACAGTCGGACAACTCTCCGCCAACCCCGTCTCCGTCTTCATCCCTGTACACGGTTACACAGCCAAAGGCCCCCGGCTCGTCCACACCATGGTCACAGTCGTTGTCCGACCCGTCACACACCTCGGCGCCAGGGATGGCGGCCGTACAGACAGGAGCCCCTTGATTACACAACAAGTCTCCGACGCAGTATCCAAACGTATTGCCTTGCAGACATGGCTCCACCGCTATCCCCTCGTCCACTCGCCCGTCGCAGTTGTTGTCTACCCCGTCGCAGACCTCTTTCTGGGGCAAAGCAGCATCACAGTCAGTCAGCCCCTGGTCAGTGCAGACTCGAAGCCCCTCACAACGGCCCCAGTGGTTCGTTCGCTCACAACGTGTGGTCAACGAGAGGGCCTGCACGGCCCAACGACAGTCGCACTCCTCTTGGGCAGCATGGCAGACGCCTTGTTGGCAAGCAAAGCCCTCTGGACAGCCTTCCAGAGCGTCACACAGGCGCGTGCAGTACCGGCCGACCGGCCCTCCCCCGTCCAGGCAAACCGATTCGGTCATGCCGCAGTCCTCGTCTTGATGGCACGGCCTGCAAAAGGGCGTGCGATCGGGTAGACAAACCCACAACATGTCGGCCCCGCTCATGCTGATGCGCTCACACGAGGCCCCCGAACCACACGCTGCGTCTTCACACCCCGGAGCACATCGCCCCCCCATCGAGCCCACCAGGCACCATCCCGACGAACACTGGTCATGAGACTCACATTCGCCCTCTTGGGGCCCGGGCCAGAAGGGGTTGTCAGAGTCCTGCTCCAGCTCCCCCCAAAACCCCACGTCCTCGCTCCCCGAATGAAAGAACAGAATCTCCTCGTCCGGGTCACCCCGTTGGCCACGAACCTCGTCTTGATCGTCCAGGGGCTGCAGATCCAAAGCCCAAGAACGGTTCTCGCCCTCTTCGCCACACGCCGACAGCAGCACCAGTACCACCCAGATTTTGACATAACGGTTCATGAAGACCTCCCTTGCGTCTCACCAGACGCTGTTTCGGGAGATCGGGGCGATTCGTAGAAAAAAAGTGACGGACTATTGTGCGATGGTGCGGAATTCTACGGGATGCAGGCTCCGAAGCTGGTCCAGAATCGTCTCCAGACGTCGGGCCTGGCGCTGTTCGGCCAGCCGCCCCATCAGCCCCTCGACGATCTCGGCCTGCTCGGAAGGCTCGGTGATGCATCGGGCACGCACGTCGATCAAGCGGATCATCATCACGGTCTTACCCAGCATAAACGGCTCGGAATACTCGGCAGACCCCTTAGCCAACGAGGCGTCAAAGACCTCTCGGTAAGCCGGCGCAAAGCTGGACGTCTCGTTCAGTCTCATGCTCTCGGCCGCCCCCGTCTGACTGACCTGAACCTCTCCATCCTTGCCACAGACTTCCTCGACTTCCTGCAACTCCACTTCGCCCTTCTGAATGCGCAGATAACAACGATAGGCCGCCTCATAACGCTCCAGAATGGCATCAAATCCGGCAGCGGGATCCACGGGGAACTCCACGTGCTCCATGCCCATCTCTCGTACCAGAATGCCTTCGCAACCTTGGTCACGGGCCTTCTTGCCGCCAAACCGACGCTCCATCTCGGCGCTGGCTTCCTGAGCGGAGATCTAGCCTCCCTTGCCCAGTTCCATACCCACAAAAAGCTGCCTCAGAAGTTCGTCTCGAATGCTCTGGCGATACTGCTCAACCGTGGTCATGCCACGGGCTCGAAGGAATCGCTCCCGCTGATCCAAGTTATCCTTTGTACCCTCCAGAAACTGCCCCATACGTTTGTCGACTTCCTCGGCCATTCGGCCACCACACTCCGAATCCGATGGGCACTGCTCTTCCCCGGCAAGCAGAAGCAGCGTGTTCTCTACCAGGGCTTTGAGCACTTTGTCCCGTAATTTGGCCCGCTCGCCGTCCACGGCGTCGGCTGACAATCCGGCACGAGCTTTGGCCCTCAGTTTTGCCTCTTCCAGCGCCACTGCAGCCGCCACTTCCGAGATCAGCACGGGCCGACCGCCCACCACCGCAGCAACGCCATCCACCATGTCCCACTTGGGTTCGGTCTCTTCGGCGCCCACGGGCGTCCCTACAAGCACAAACGAGAGCATCGCTCCCCAGAGCAAGGTTCTCATTTAGCTGCTCCCCCCTCTGCCGCAGGGGCCGCCACTGCCGGCGCCGGAGCCCCTGCAGGCGCAGGCGCCGCTTCGGTGCCGGGGGCCGGAACTGGGGGCTGTGCCGCTTTGTCATCGGGAGTTGGCTCGCCGGCTTTGGGGGCCACCGGAACATCACCCTTTGCGCCCTGGACGGCATTGATCCTGGCACCCAGATCCCCCTCGGAAGGGGCACCATCCACCACCACCCCGGCTACCCGGGAAGAGTCGAAGGTCCAGGCATCAAAGTCCACCAGGGTGTCGGCGAAGTGTTTGCGTTCGGCTTCCAGTTTCTCTTGGGCGATGGACGCCCGAAGTTCTTCTTTCACGTCGGCCAACGGACGGTTGATGCCTTCCCTGCGGCTGGTCACGACCAGGATAAAGAAGTTGCCGTTGCGCCCCTCGATGACCGAGGAAAGCTGATCGACCATGGTCATGGCAAATGCCGCATCCACCACGTTCGAGTCCAAGACCGTGTCGCCATCGGTCTTTCCATCCCGCTCAAAATAGAGCAAATCGCCGCCCCGACGGCGGGTCTTCTCGTCGGTGCTGTACTTTCGCACAAACTCCCGGAAAACCCGCTTGATGTTGGAATCGGGTTTCTCCAATTCGACGCGCATCTCGGCCAGGACTTTGTCGGCCGTGACCCGATCGGGCACGACGATTTGGCTGGCCCGGACCTTCTCGGGTTTGTTGTACAGGGCGATGTCTTTCTGGTAACGGGCCTCAATCTCGGCATCACTGACGTCAACCTTGGTGTCGTCCCCGAAACGCTTCATCAGGTACTTCTTGGCCATCTCCATTCTCATGGCCATGACCACGTCGGGGTCGTTCTCGAAGCCCTCTTTCTGGGCCAGATCCACCAACGCTTCCAACCGAATCAGGTTCCGAAGCATGTCCATCTTCTTGTCCACCGAAGCATATTCGGTGCGCAGATGAGGGGGCAGGCGAAGCAGGTAACGACGCAGCGAGTCCGACGAGACCCGGTGACCTTCGCTCCAGGCGACCACATCGTCATCGGGAGCAGGGGTTCCGCCTTTGGGCATCTTTGCCGGTCGATCTTTTTCTTCGGCGCTGAGGGGTGCGGGGTCGTTGGCCCCGACGGGCTTTTCTGTGGGCTGCTCGGTCTTGGCGTCTGCCTCGGGTTTGACCACGGGCTTTTCGGCAACCTTCTCTGCCGGGACGGGCTCTTTGACCTTTTCGGTCTCG
>CAYTWV010000038.1:0-11651 GCA_964442235.1 uncultured Myxococcales bacterium
CCTGTCGGACCTGTCGGACCTGTCGGACCTGTCGGACGTGTCGGACGTGTCGGACGTGTCGGACCTGTCCGACCTGTCGGACCAGGCCACAGCTACATTGGGGGGAAAAATGGGAATTGGCGTGGTCGTACTGGCAGGCGGGTCGGGTCGGCGGTTCGGGCAGGACAAGGCGCTGTTTGAACTGGATGGGAAACGACTGATCGACCGGGCCGTTGGGATAGCCGGCAACCTGGGGCTGCCCGTAGCGGTTTCGATTGGCGGGCGTTCCATTCCCGACTTGGCCGTCGAGTGCCTGCCCGACTTGTTGTCCAAAGGTCCACTGGCCGGGGTACACGCAGGGTTGAATCGATTTGATGTGGCCCTGGTATTTGCCGTAGACATGGTCGGGTTGACGCCAGAGTACTTGCGATTTCTGCTATCTCAGTTGGAAGGCCACGACTATGTGATGGCACGCCTGGAAGGCCATCTGCAGCCTCAGGTCGCCGTATTCGGCCCTGGCTGCCTGGCCCCCATTGAAGAGGGCCTGCAATGGGGCCCCAAGGCGCTGATGCTGGTCACGGATCATGCCGAATTGCGGGGCCGAATTGTGGAAGAGGCCGAAGTGCAACGCTTCGGTTCAGCCCAGGAACTGTATCGAAACCTCAACAGCCCCCAAGACCTGTAGGCGACACTGAACGTGGTGTAATCGAGGCCTGGATGACGGCCCGAGCTGTGTTACCCGCAGGTGGCTCCATCACATTCCAGGTCACCGGGGCAAGGGGCATTGCCGCCGAACATGCCGCAATACCAAATGCAGATCTGATACCCGCCGAGGGATTGGCAGGTGGGTTTGGTACCCGGGGAGGCATCCAGGCAATCCTGGTCCGTAGTGCATTCGGGATTGCAGTGGGCCTTGGTGTATTGACCGGCAATGCAGGACATTCCATCGGCACACTCGGTGAACTCTTTGCAACTCTCCCCGGCCTTTTTGGTCCCCAGCGCCACTTCGTCGGGCACCGTCAGATCCATGGCTTCATAGGTATCTTCCGGCGGCGTGACATCGGGCAGCGCCGTGTCTTCCACAGAGGTGTCGGGCAAAGCAAGATCGGGTTGGGCCAGATCCTGGGGCACAAACTGGTCCTTCACTTGGGAATCGGGGGTCCGCACATCCATCTGGTCTGCGGAAGAGATCTGGTCCACCGGATCGGCCAGGTCTTCATCAAGGGCCACGTCGGCGACGTCCGCCTTCGAGTTGTCGCTGGTGTCGCTGCCGCAAGAAGCGATTCCAAGGGTCAGAGCAAGTGCAAAAAGGAACTGAAGCAGAAGTCTCATGGGTCTCCTCAGGAAGGTACGTTTACGGAAGCTTTCCGAACAGGCCCGGCTTCTGCTCGAACGCCGCAGCCAGGCTTTCCAGCAATTGGAAGGTGGGGCGCCCAATGATCATCAGGTTCTCTTTGCAACCGCCCATGAACCAGTGGTGGGTGGAGGCGCGCAGCGCACCAAAAATGGCTCCGGCCAATACGGCCGCCTCCAGTTGAGGCAGGGAACCCCGAACCAGCGTGCGGCAAATCAGGGACTCCCAGTGCGAATCCAGCTCAAGATCTTTCTGCAGCAACAAGGGGGACTTGTTGATCAGGTCGTATTCACGAAGCAGTTCCTCTCGAGCCTCTTGATAGTTCGACGAGAACTGCATCAACGCCTTCTGCACACTCCGAACGGGATTGGAAGCGTCAAAGAAGCGCTCAATGAGGTCGTTCAGGCGGTCCAAACGCTCCTCGTGATGTGGGAACGCCACATCCAGTTTCGAAGCAAAATACCGGAAGAACGTGCGCTGGGACACGCCGGCAAGTCCGACGATGTCGTCCACGGTGGTTCCTTCGAACCCTTTGCGGTCGAACAACTCCCCCGCTGCCCGGACAAGCAATTCTCGTGTTTCAGCCTTTTTGAGTGCTCTTGAGACCATGCCGACTCCCGTGTTCTCGCTCCCCTTCCAGCAAAGCACCGAGAGGTGGAGCGGGGCCGCTCGAACTCGACGCAGGGGGCCGAAGGGCGAGGAAATAGCCTAGAACCTAAGGAGGGTTTCGTCAATCAGTTCGGTCGGTTGTTCGGTTTGTGCCTTGCGTCCGCAAGAAATGCTTGCCAAGTGACAGCGTCGCTGGTACCGGTGGGAACGTTCAAGAAATCACGAGGGTATTCATGAGTCATCGGTCAAAAGGCGTGCTGTGGTGCATGGTTATTGTGGCGTCGTGTACTGCTTTTGGATGCTTGAGGGGCGGGGATAACAATAATAACTCACAAACGCCTCAGCTCGATCTTTTTGAAGACGATGAATCACCCCAGGGAGTCTGTGGAATTTGTTATGCCCCAGCCCAGTGTGACGCCCAGAAAGGGGTTTGCGTGAACCCAGGCAACGCCTGCCCCACCCAGTTTGGGCCGGCTGGTCAGGTCGTCGCTCTGGCCGTGCTGACAGACCCGGAACTGTCGGTGGGTTTGTGTACGGACTACGACGGCGATGGAAGCGGCGACGACGGACTGTTCACCTTCGCGGAAGCAGTGAACCCATCGCTGGCCACGACCTTTGCGGCCAACGCAGCCAACGTCCTGCTTTTTGAGTTCTTTTGCATGCAGGACCCGGAAAACGTACCGGATTTCCCGCTTAACCTCTTGTTTGGCACAGTGAAGGAGAGCGTAGTCACTGTGGACCCGAATGCATTTGGGGCCAATGGCTTGCCGCAGGTCGCCTTCAGTGGCGCGTCGGTAGCTGGATGGCGTTTGAGCGGTGCTGCCGACGAGATCAGTCTGGACGTCCCCATTATGGGCGTCCCCATGAACTTGCGACTGACCCAAGCGAAGGTCTTTGCCACAATCCAGCCAGATTCCAGCCAGTCAGACGGGATTGTCGCCAAGGAGGGCATCTTGACGGGCATCGTGTCCAAGGAGGTGTATCTGCAGGCCCTGGCCGACCTGAAATGTGGTGGCCTGAATGCGAGCCCAGCGGCCCACACCCCCAACGAGTGCTGCACCCAGGTTCAGGGAAACTGCACTGCCGTCACCGTTCCCGCAGCGGGATCCTGTGACGCGCTGGAGTCCGCTGCGAAGCCGCCCTATTGTGCGTCGCTGATTATGGCAGGTGGCATGTCCGAAGTGGCCTTCTATTTGCATCAGCACGAGGATGGCACCTTCAGCAAACAGAGTGCATACCTGGAAGGAAACGCTGCCCCCATGTGTTTCGCCTTCGAGTTGAAGGCCGTTGCCACGTTGAATCCCCCTCCGGCCGACTCGTGCCCGCCCAAATAGCGGCGCAATAAGCGTCGGAGCTGCGCAAATGGGAATGGGGCTGCTTTCGGCCTGCGAAGCGGGTTCGACGGACAGGATAGCCCCCCGCTTCCCATACGCCAGATGCAAGAAAGGTTGACTTGCGAACCGCACTTGACTAGGGTGCGCCACTTCCCGGGTTCAGTCGTGGCGAACGCCCCGACTTCCCTCAATTCAGCCCGCTTCGTTGAGACAAATGGCGAGACACGACATTCGAAACGTGGCAATCATTGCCCACGTGGATCACGGTAAGACGACACTGGTTGACCAGCTTCTGCGCCAATGCGGCCAGTTTGGGCGCGGCGAGCTGAACGGCGAGTGCATCCTGGACTCTAACCCCATCGAGCGAGAGCGTGGGATTACCATTCTGGCGAAGAATTGCGCCATCGATTATGTGGACCGGAAGGGTCGCCGCTTTCACATTAACATCGTGGATACACCCGGGCACGCCGACTTTGGCGGCGAAGTGGAGCGCGTGCTGCGTATGGCAGACGGCGTGTTGTTGCTTGTGGACGCCTTTGACGGCGTGATGCCGCAGACTCGATACGTGCTTTCCAAAGCCCTCGAAATGGGTCTGGAGCCCATCGTGGTGCTGAATAAGATGGACCGCCCGGAAATCCGGCCCGAGGCCGTAGAGTCCGAAGTGCTGGACCTGATGATCAGCCTTGGCGCCAGCGACCGAGCCCTGGATTTCCCCGTGGTGTACGCCTCGGCCCGTGAGGGCTGGGCCACCTTGGATCGAGACGCACGCCCCGGACCCGGCCAGGGGGACGTTCACCCCCTGTTTGACGCCATCATCGAACACGTCCCCGTGCCTGATTTGGACCTTGAGGGCCCGTTGCAGGCGCTGGTGACCACCCTGGATTACAACGACTATGTCGGACGTATCGGCATCGGGCGCGTCTTTGCCGGGATCCTTGAGACCGGAAAAGAGGTCTCGGTCATCGACCGCCACGGCGTCGAACGGGTGCAGCGGATTTCACAACTATACCGATTTGATGGTTTGGGCCGTAAAGAGGTCCGCCGCATTGAAACCGGCGATCTGTTTGCGGTAGTCGGGCTGGCCCAGATTGATATCGGCGACACGCTGGCCGACGCGGAAAACCCCGTGGCCCTAGCGACGGTTCCCGTAGACGAGCCGACCCTGCACATGGTCTTCCGCCTTAATGATGGCCCCATGTCCGGCAAGGATGGCAAATTCGTGACCAGCCGCCAGATCGGAGACCGCCTCCGGTTGGAGCTTCAAAGTAACGTCGCCCTTCGCGTGGAAGAAAAGCGACAGGAGTTTGTGGTCTCGGGGCGCGGCTTGCTGCACCTGGGCATTCTGCTGGAGAATATGCGCCGAGAAGGATTTGAATTGGCCGTGGGGAAACCCGAGGTCATCTTCCGCGGCGAGAATGACCAGCGCATGGAGCCCTTCGAGTACCTGACCGTGGATGTGCCGTCGGACCGAGTCGGACCCGCCATGGAATTGCTGGGGGACCGCAGAGCCGAATTGCAGAAGATGGATTCCATAGGCAGCCGTACTCACATCGAGTTTATTGTGCCGGCCCGAGGCCTGATTGGGGTGGCCAGCCGAATGCTGACCGCAACTCAGGGCCAGGCCATTTTGCACCATCGTTTCTGGAAATACGCCCCCTATGCCGGCAGCATTCCGGGCCGAATTAACGGCGTGATGATTGCCACCGAATCCGGGGCCGTGACGTCGTACGCGCTGGAACAGTTGCACGACCGAGGGGTCATGTTCGTGGAACCCAGAGAACTGGTCTATGCGGGCCAGGTTGTGGGTGAACACTGCAAGACCAACGACATCCCCGTCAACGTCACTCGACTCAAGAAGTTGACCAACATGCGCTCTTCCACCAAAGAGCAAACGGTGGTCTTGAAGTCTCCCCGACGCCTGACGCTGGAAACGGCGCTGGAGTACATCGAGGATGACGAACTTCTGGAGATCACCCCCGCCCACATTCGCATTCGTAAGCGCTATCTGGACGAGTCGGAGCGTCGCCGAATGTCCAAACAGAGCGCACTTCCCGAAGGATAACCCCGTCCCCTTCCCCATTTCCTTTGACCTTCTCGGATACCCTGGCTAGAAGTAGTGCATTGTGATGCTGGAGCAGCAACCTCGCTGCTCGACAGTTGGCGTGCCAAGGAGGTGTGTATGAGGCATTCGGTGGAATGGATTGCCCTGGCCATGGCTGCGGCGTTGGGCCTGGCGGCATGTAGTGGGGACAAACCGGTTTTGGATTCCAGCCTCTCTCCGGTGGAAACGGACCTGACCTATTTCAAAGATGCCCAGGGCCGCTATATGCACTGGAAGGGCATCAATCTGGGTGGCAACATCAAAGTTCACGTCGTGATGTCCACCCGGAATAGTGAAACCCCAGAGACGTACTACGGTCACGTCGGGGACGAAATCAAGGCGCTGAAGGAGGGCAAAGAACGGCCCTTCACTTACGTCGGACGCCCGTTCAGCCTGGAGAAGGCGGATGCCTACTTTGGACAGATGAAAGCCCTCGGGTTCAATTCGGTCCGTTTGTTGTGGCTGTGGGAAGCCGTCTATCCCGAGAAAAAACTCAAGCCCGACACCGAATACCTGACCTACTTCGAAGAGTTGGTCAAGCTGGCCCAGAAACATGGCATCTATGTCATGATTAACCTCCATGAGAACCTGTGGAGCCGCGTCTTCTATTCGCTTTACAGCGAATGGCCCGTATGCCAGCAGTGCTGCCAGTACGACGGCCAGGACCACGCCATCGACCCCGACGGGAACACCCATACCGACATCACCTGCACCGCCGATCGAAAGAAAGAGTGCTGCATGCCGGGCGACCCGATGAATATGCTCTGGTCCTTGTTCCCCAATCGAACCCGAGAGGAACTGGGCATTACGGCCCAGGATTCGCTGGAAGAACGTGCTCGAAAGTACCGGGCCAGATTCAGCCACCGAGTCAGCGGCGACGGCGCCCCTCTGTGGGCCTATCAGGTGTGCCTGCCCGAGAAGAACTTCGAGTCCCCCTATTGGGGTGTCTTTAAGTGGTTGGGAACGGCCCAGGACAAAACCGGCCCGCTGGGGCAGAAACTCTTTGCGACGTTGAAGGTTGCACTTCAGGCCCTTTCGGATGGCGAAGAACCGACCCTGCCTCCGGAACTGGCCGAGACCATCACGGCGCAGTTGGACCGCATGGAACCCTATCTGGCGCCCGACGCCTTCGCTTCCACGGACACCTACGACGGCCTGCCCTTTACCATGTGGGGCATCAACAACGGCGTTTCGCTTGCGACCAACGTCTGTTTTGGGGCGTTTTATGCCGGGGACAAACTCTTCCCCAAACGCAGGGCCGTCGAGTATGGCCATGCTGACCGTATGGCCGACGGCGTAGACATCGAGACCTTCTACACCCCCGAAGAGGCCCAGGTTCGTGCCAGCGAATTGACCAAATTGGGATACACTTATGTTAAAGTGGTCGACCTGAGGGAATCGCTGCAAGGCGGCTTCCGGTCGGCCTGGGAAGAGATTGCCCGCATCGGCAAGAAGTATCCTCACGTCATCGGTTACGACATTCTGAACGAGCCCGCCGGCGTTTACATCATGCTCTCGGTGGTGCTGGGGTACCTGGAACTGGGCTCGCCCGACCTGGTGAAGACCCTGGTCGATTCGCTGCTGAAGGACGACGCAGGCGAACCCAAAAAGCTGGGCACCGCGACATACGGAGAACTGGTTCAGCAACTGCTGGAACAGAATCTGGAACTGCTTCCCGCCGACAACACCGACGAAACCCGCAAAGCCCTCGGCGTCTTCGGGGCCGACTTGATCACCGCCGTGGGACTGAACACGGACCTGGACAAGAACTACCTGGAGCCGCTTTATGAGTACGTCGGCGAAGGCATCGCCCGAGTCTACAATTCGGGGAACCCGCCAGCCAATCGCCTGACCTTCTGGTTGGAACCCGCCCACGGGCTGGACATGTTGCTGGGCGGAGACAGCGGTGTGGGTGGCCAGTATCTGGTCTACGCCACAACGCCCGATGTCACGCTTCCCGACGGCTTCGAGGAGAAACACGGGAAACCCAAGTTCGTGTGGGCCCCCCATTGGTATCCGGACATCTACCCCTTCGTGGGTCTGAACCAGCCCAGCCGCATCTTCGGAACCGACGAATACGATTTCCGAGACTACACCCCCGTGGTCAAAGAGAAGATGGACTATTCCAAGTTCGCCTATAACAACGTTCCCTTCGTCATGGGCGAATTCGGCACCTACTGGAACTACCGCTATCTGGAGTTCGAAAACGTCTGCGAGGCGATGATGAAGCCCTGCAAACAGAGCCCCGAAGGTTTCCTCTCGACGCTTTGCGACGTGGGACAGGCTATCTGCCCGCCGGGTTACCTGCAGTCCAGAGCCATGGACTATCTGCTCAGCGCTCAGATTCTGGACAATTACTACGAAGCCTATGAGAGCCTCTTCGCCAGCAACATGGTGTGGGTCTACAGCCCCGACGCCAATCCGAAGTATGGCGATTGGTGGGATCACGAAGACTTCTCGCTGGTTGAGTACATCCGCAAAGAAGCCGAACCCGATCGGTTCGACGCCGTCCCTGGGTCCATGCCGGAAGCCTACATCGTAAAGGTCGACAGCCCCGAAGGGTACGTCGTCCCTAGAGGCCACCAGGCCTACGTCCGGCCTTACGCCCGGGCTTTGGCCGGCAAACCCATCTCGACCCACTACTATTCGCCGCTGCACTACTTCGACCCGGCAAAGGGAGTCCCCGACGCCAAGGGCGAATTTGAGGTCACTTTCGGCAGCAAAGAAACCGACGCCCCGAGCTTGATCTTTGTGCCCGAACTGCCCTACCCCGAGGGTTTCTATGTCTGGCTTTCGGACGGATACGCCGTCTGGGATGAGCCCAACCGGCTGCTGCACGTGTTCAGCGAGCGGGATGAACCCGGATTTACACATTGGGTCCGTATCCGACCGCCCATCGAAGGTCAAAGCAGCAGCGATTGGGACTATTTCATTCGCAACGGCCAGACCGTGGCAGCGGACTAAGGAGGAGAACACCATGAAACTGCACACCACTCTCTTCCTGACCTTCGCCCTTGTCGCCCTGGGCCTGCCCGTTTTGGCCCAGCCTCAACCTTCAACCCCGGGTCCCGACGTGGTTCCGCCGACTGCCACACCCGCCGACCCACAGCCGGCAACGGCGGTCCCCCCCACTGAACCCACGGCCGATGTGCCCGCAGATCAGCCCGTCCAACCGGCCCCGGCCGAGTTGCCTACGCCTCGCAATTCTAACCCCGACGATGCGCAGGTTTCTCCCGGGACCCCCAACGACCCCCAAACTCTTGAACGCACGGGCCTGCTGCCTGTCGACGCCCCGAATCCCCAGCAGACGTTTGGTGCATTGGGCGCCCTGTTGCAGGGGGTACTGCTGCCCCAAACCGACCATGACATCCTTACGGGCCGAATTCAGAATGTCTTCTTGTGGCGAAACGACCAGGATTTCGACCGCACCGCCCCTCTTTACAACGCTCAAGGTCAGGATGTGGGCGTGCTGGGCACCTTCATCGCTCCCAAGCTGGAGATTCAGCCCCACAAGGCGCTTCGTGTGGTCTGGGAAAGCGAAATCGGCCTCAATCTCTGGTCCATGCAGGATAGCGACCAGTACCAGATGGATGGCGACAAGTCCTTCCGCCTGGCCGTGCGCCAACTCTATTCCGAGGGCAAGTTCCTGGACGGGGGCTTTGGCTTCCGCGTGGGTTATGAACAGTTGTTCGACCCCACGGGCCTGTTCCTGGGTCACTGGCTGGGTGCGGCAAGCGTTTCCACTTGCCATGACTGGGGCAAACTGACGTTGACGCTGGCTCAGATTCCCGACTTGACCTACGAAGGCGCTTCTTACGACGCCAACAATTTTAATAGCGACACCTTTGCCTATGGGTTGCGTTACGACGCCACTTCGGGCGCGCTGGGATTCAGCGGTTCGGTATGGGGTCTGCACGACACGCAGGTGGTGGGACAAGAGATGAACCTGATGGTTGCCACGGCCCAATTCTCCGGGAAGTGGACCCGATTCACCGCACTGTTGGATGCCGGCGTTCAGTACGGCGTTACGGACCATCGGGCCGCCGGTGCCGACGAAACCACCCTGGCCTGGGCCGCACAGGCTTCGGCAAGCTTGAACCAACCGCTGTCCGGCGATGAACTGGCCCTGGTGCTGCACGCCAATGTGGTGGCCCTTAGCGGCGACGACAATTATGACGGCAATGACCAGAACGGCGCCTGGTTCTATTCCGGCAAGAACCGCAGCCGCACCCTGCTGCTGACCGAAGACGAACTGCGCGACCGAGGCGGCAACCTGGACGAACAGCTTGCCGAACGGCGTCAGGGCGACAATGGCAAGTTCTATGCCGTCCGACCGGGTCTGGTTGTCGCCGACCTCTCCATCGGACTGGACGTAGACCACTTCTTCCGGCCCATGGCCACGCTGGGTGCCGGATTCGCCCTGAACCCCGAAAATTCGCTGGGAAGCGGCTTCGTTGGGTTCGAATCGGACTTGCATCTGGAGTTCTATTTCGAGAACCTGCTGTCGTTCGATTTGGTCGGCTCGTTCTTGCAGCCCGGCGAGGCGGCAGCAGCGTTCGTCAACCGAGGAATCGACCGAAGCGCCACGGACCCCATCCTTCAGGTGGAAGCCGTATTGACCCTTAGGTTCTAGTAGTAATCAGTTCTCAGTGGTCGTCGGTTCTAGGTAGTGATCGGTTCTTTGGCCCCGGGGGTGTCTGTGCCACGACCGTTAGGGAGTGGGCCCCCAACTGATGCTTTGCGGGTAGGCAAAGCGTATGGGGAACAAATCCCCTTGGAGTGTTCATGCAAACGAGTCGTTTCCGTCTGATTGGGTTGTTTCTTGGTTTCTCTTGCCTGGCTTTGGCCCCTGCTTGCGGCTCGGATTCGAAGTCGCAGGAAGAGGACGCCGCACTGACCGATGTGGGGCCGGATTCCGCATGCGAACCCAGCGATGTGGGTTGCGATTTTGTGGACCAGGACTTGATTCCTGGCGACACTCTGGACCAGGAACTGGCCCCCGACATTGCCCTCCCCGACCCCATTGACCCCACCGTAGCCGCTGCCTTGCAAGCCACCCTTGATGAACACGTGGTCTTCTCTGCCGAGCCCGGCATCACCCTGGCCGTGTACACCGCCGAGGGCAAGTATTGGGAAGGGGCCGCCGGTTTGAAGGACATGAAAGAGGGCGTGCCCATGTTGTCCGACACGGGGTTCCGGGTCGGCAGCAATACCAAGCCCTTTGTGGCCACGCTGGTGTTGAAGCAGGTGGAGAAAGGGCTGCTGAGCCTGGACGACACCATTGCGGACTACCTGGACGGGTACGATGCATGGAATGACATCACCGTTCGGCAACTGGTGGCCATGCAAAGCGGCATCCCCGACTATCTGACCGTGCCCGAACTGATGCTGGCCGTGATTCCCAACCCGACCCAGGCCGTCACCCACGAGTACATTCTGGACTTCGTGAAGACCAAGCCCCTGCTCTATCAGCCCGGGGAAGGCGCCAACTATAGCAACACAAACTACATGCTGCTTGGGATGATTCTGCAGAAGGTGACCGGCGTCGCTCCGGACCAGCTTCTGCAAGACGAACTCCTGGACCCGCTGGGCCTGGAGAACACGTTCCTGGACCTGGAAGGCAAACCCAAAGACAACGTCAGCCACGGGTACATGGACCTTAATCTGGTGGGCATGATTTTTGGCGTGCCGCCCGCGGTGCTGGCCTTCATCCCCAAAGAGAACATTGTGGATGGGACGGTCATTGATTCGTCCTACCTGTTCCACCCCTCGCTGACCTGGACCGCCGGTGCCCTGATCAGCACGGCCCACGACATGGTGTATTTCATGCGAGAATTGCTGACCGGCAAAATCCTAAGTGCGGAAACTGTGGAGATGATGAAAGATACCGAAGAGCTGATGATCCTGGGGGATCCGGTCCAGTATGGCCTGGGCCTGCAGATTCGGCCCACGGACTTTGGAGATGCCTATGGCCACGGCGGCTTGAACTTCGGCTATCAGGCTGGCACCTATCGGCTGCTGGAACACGGCATTACGCTCTCGCACATGCACAACTATCTGCCCGAACAGTCTGACTTGTTCCAGAACGACATTCTGGACATCCTGATCAATGGCGTGACCGAAGTCCCCACCGTCTGCACGCCGCCCGAAGGATTCTTTGACGATGACGGCACCGATACCCTGCTGGTCCGCTTCAAGGGCCCCGTGAATGAAGCCACCGTCGAGAAGATCGTGGCGGGTGAGGTCGAAGTGGATCGGGGTGATCGTGATCATT
>CAYTWV010000038.1:11661-14603 GCA_964442235.1 uncultured Myxococcales bacterium
CATCGCCCCCAGTGCCACAGGTATCGACCAGACGGCGGGTGTCGGCAACTTCAAAGAGTTGAAGTCCGGCAAGACCATTCCGCTGTACGGTTTGGGCGCCCAGGCCCAGGTGAAAGTGCAAGCCAGCGGGAATCGGCTGGACCTGCAGTCGCTTGCCCCGGGAACCACCAAAACCGCCGAAGTGCTGGTTGCAAACGTGCTGCTTGATATCGCCTGGCTTGATGCCGTTGCGGCCCCCGGCGACTTCTCTACCACCGAAGAAACCGACGGAAAGGTCCTCATGACCATGGCCGAAATCGACATGGTCGACGGCACCCTGAATCCCAGCAAGCTCTGCTTCACCGCGGTGCGGGACATGACCCGCCGAGCCCGCATTTTTGTCTGTGATGCTGATGAGTATGACACGGCTGGTGGCAAGATTCTGCGCACCTTTGTGAGAGTCCCCGTGACCCACGACAAGGACGTTGTGCTCGCCACGCTTCAAAGCATGTTTGCCCCCGAATGCCTCTGCTACAAGATCGAAACTCAGTCCTGGGGTCTGTGCCAGTAAGTCGAGGTAACTGGCGACCGCAGCCCATCCGACTACGCTCCGCTTCGTCGCACGGGCTGCGCTTACCACTACTGGCACTCCCCGCTTCGGGATCCGCCCTATCCCCCCGCCTTTCCCGTGACAATAGCCCTGTCCCAAAGTAATCTGTCGCCGCAACCTGGACCTGGTGCCAGTAGTCGCAGCGGAGGTGTACATGAGACGATTGGGTTTGGTGCTGGCCGTGATCTTGACAACGGCGTGCTCCAGCGATTCCAAGAAGACGGATACGGATACCACGGCGCAGGACCTGACCACGGATGTGACACAGACCGATGTTCCCGGTGACCTGGCACCCGATTTGGCTCAAGACCAGTTCGAGCCTGACGGCGCACCCCTCGATACGACCGACACGGCCGATACTACCGAAGACGTCGTCGAAGGTCCCCGGGTGGAAAATCCCCTGGATTTCATCAATCCCTTCCTGGGTTCAGGAGGCGAAGGATATCTGATTGGTTCGGGCACACCCGCCGCCACCTTGCCCTTTGGTATGGTGAAGTTGGGCCCCGACACCATGGATACCGGCGCCGCCCCCTTCTTCTATCATTGTTCGGGTTACTGGTACCCCGACAAGTACATCATCGGTTTCTCGCACTTGCACGTCTTCGGCACCGGCGCCCCTGACTATGGCACGCTGCTGATCAATCCCACCGTGGGAATCTCTGATGCACAGACAGACCCCATCAACTATCGCCACACCTTCAAGAAAGAGAACGAACACGCCGAAGTGGGCCTTTATCGAGTCACCATGGACGACGGCATTCAGGCTCAGCTTTCGGCGACCACCCGCGTGGGACTGCACCGCTACACCTGGCCGGAAGGGGCCCGGCGTGTCGTTTCCCTGGACGCCGGCCACGCCTTGCAGCGATGCGAAGTCGTAGACGCCGACGTAACCGCCGACGTCGCCAAGCGGGAAATCAGCGGTTGGCTGAAATACTGCGGGGCGCTCTCCTGCGGACACGGCGGCTTCAAGCTCTTTTTTGTAGCTCGATTCGACCAGGCCCCCGAGAAGGCGGGAAGCTTCAGCGAAGAACACAAACTGCTTGACGATACTCACTGCGTCGGCAAAGCCTGCGGCGCCTATTTCGACTTCGGAACCGGCACTGGCGCTGTCGACCTGAAAGTCGGCGTCTCGTTTGTTGACCTGGACGGAGCCCGACAGAACCTTCTGGAAGAGGCCGACACCTTGACCTTGGAAGATGCCGTGGAGCAGGCCCGCCAGATTTGGAAACCCATCCTGCAAAGAGTCCAGGTCGACAAGGGCGGAACTGATGACGAACTGACCATCTTCTACACTGCCCTCTATCACTCGTTCTTCATGCCTGACATCCTCAGCGACGTGGATGGCCGCTACCGCGGCATGGACACCGAGGTCCATGTGGCGGAGGGTCATCAGTACTACTCAGATTTCTCAATCTGGGATACCTATCGCACCCTGCATCCGCTGCTGACGCTTGTGGCACCAGACGCCCAACAGGACATGGTCGCCTCTCTGATCAAAATGTACGACGACGGTGGCGCCTATCCTCGCTGGCCCATCGCCGACACCGAGTCGGGCTGCATGATTGGTACCCACGCCGACATCGTCGTCAGCGACAGCTTCCTTAAAGACATCCCCATCGAAGACCCCGTCCACGCCCTTGAAGGCCTGCTGGTCACGGCCAAAGGCCCCAAACCCGAGGGAGCCGTGGGTGCTCAGCGAGCCGACATCACCGGCTACCTGAATAACGGCTACTGCCGGGCCGATGCCACGGGCAGTTCGGTCAGTTGGACCATGGAAGTCTCCCACGATGACTATGCCCTGGCCCAGATGGCCAAA
This sequence comes from uncultured Myxococcales bacterium, assembly GCA_964442235.1. Classification (GTDB taxonomy): domain Bacteria; phylum Myxococcota_A; class UBA9042; order CAIXZC01; family CAIXZC01; genus CAYTWV01. The sequence continues at coordinate 14,067 of CAYTWV010000038.1, forward strand.
AAACTTGGCCGCACCGATGACCACGACTTCCTTTTGAAGAACTCTGAAAACTATAAAAACCTGTACAATCCCGAGTACGGATTCTTCCTGCCCAAGGACGGCAGCGGCGAATGGCACGACATGGGACGCCCCTTCGACCCGGCTCGCTGGGAAGATTGGTTCACCGAGGGCGGCGCATGGCAGTACCTGTGGTACGTGCCCCACAACCCCATGGGTCTTGCTGAGTTAATGGGTGGTGCCGACAAGATGCTGGAACGGCTGGAAGGCTTCTTCCAGATTTCAAAAGATTACGAAGATAATATGAACTCTCTGGAAGACATTATTCCCAGGCCCTACTACTGGCACGGCAACGAACCGGACATGCACACGGCGTATCTGTTCTCGGCTTTGGGCCGCCAGGACCTGGCTTCCAAATGGGTCCGATGGATCATGCGGGCTCACTACAAAAACGCCCCGCAGGGAATCCCCGGAAACGACGACTGTGGAACCATGAGTTCCTGGTATGTCTTCAGCAGCATGGGCTTCTTCCCCATCCCT
>CAYTWV010000039.1:0-14568 GCA_964442235.1 uncultured Myxococcales bacterium
CGGCACGACGAGTCAGAACGTCGCCCTTCAACGGCGTGGCTTCGGTGTTGCGTTTGGCAATGTCCTCGGGCAGTTCAATCATGCAGGCACCGGGCTTCTCGGTGCAGGCCAGCTTAAACCCCTTTCGCACGATTTCCGGAACGTTCTCCGGTTCCAACACCGATGTGGACCACTTGGTCACCGGCTTGAACATCGAGACCGCATCCATGTTCTGATGCGACTCTTTGTGCAGGCGGTCCGTGCCGGCCTGGCCCGTGATGGCGATGACCGGGCTTCGGTCCATGTTTGCATTGGCCACCCCTGTAATCAGGTTCGTGGCGCCCGGCCCCAGCGTCCCCAGGCAAACTCCGGGCTTGCCCGTCAGGCGCCCTGCCAGATCCGCCATAAACGCTGCACCCTGTTCATGCCGGGTCAGCACAAACTCGATGGGCGAATCCATCAAAGAGATCATGACGTCGGCGTTTTCTTCCCCGGGCACGCCGTAGATGGTGTCGACCCCTTCGGTTTCCAAACAACGAAGCAGCAAATCAGATGTTTTCATATCGATATTTACTCCGATTTCTTAGCAGATCTGTACAGCATCTCCAAAGAAGCCTCCAAATCGACCAGTTCCACTTTGTGACTCTTGCATCCTTTCCTGAGGCAGAAGAATACATCTCCGCCCACATCCATGCGAAGCCGGGCCATCTTGGCCCCGCATACCGTGCAAACCTGCGGAGTCCCAAGGTTCTTCAAACACCCAGGGCAGAACATCTCCACCTGTTCGCCCGGCTCCACACCCACCGGGGTTTCATAGCGGAAGCTGCCGAACAGTGCGCTCAGTCGCATGGGACCTTGGCCAGCCGAGGAGTGCATATGCAAGGCGATGCTTGGATGACCGTCCAGCTTGGCCTCGCCATCCATCAGGTTTTCGCCGCACAACGGGCACGAAACAATCAAAGGAATCATGCTTGCCCCCTCTTCGGACTGGGCCCTACGTTAAACGCGCCATCCTTCTAAGTAAATGGCTAGCGCCCACTTCCCGCCTTTCGCTTGACTTCCCCGCTCGAACTCGCAAGATTCACCCGGTTGCGAGGCCTAAAAGGTGGGGAGAGATCCATGGCGCTGAGAGTGTACAACACAGAAACCGGGAAGAAAGAACTTTTCGAGCCCATGGAGGCCGGAAAGGTGAAAATGTATGTGTGTGGTGTGACTGTTTACGATTACAGTCATATCGGCCATGCCCGCTGTTATACGGCGTTTGACGTCGTGTTCCGCTACCTGAAGCGAATGGGCTTCGAGGTGACGTACGTTCGGAATTTCACCGACGTGGACGATAAGATCATCAAGCGGGCCCACGAGTTGGGTGTGACTTGCAGAGACCTGACGGACCGCAACATTGCTGCCTATCTGGAGGACATGCAGGCGCTGAACTGCCAGAATCCCGACGTGCAGCCGCGAGTCACGGAGCACATGCCCGAGATTGTGGCCTTGATCCAGAAGATCGTGGAGCGGGGGCATGGCTATGTGGGCCCCGATGGCACGGTCTATTTCTCCATCGACTCGTTCCCCAAGTACGGTCGTCTCTCGGGGCGCAACCTCGAAGACATGATGGCCGGGGCCTCCGAGCGAGTGGCCGATGATCCCAACAAGAAGAACCCCTACGACTTTGTCTTGTGGAAGCCCTCTAAGCCCGGCGAGCCCGAGTGGGCCTCTCCGTGGTGCCAGGGCCGACCCGGTTGGCATATCGAGTGTTCTGCCATGAGTGCGACCCATTTGGGCGTCACCTTCGATATCCACGGCGGGGGCAAAGATCTGGTGTTCCCGCACCACGAGAACGAAATCGCTCAGTCCGAGGGGGCTTCGGGCGAACTGTTTGTTCGATACTGGCTTCACAACGGCTTTGTTAATGTCGATGCCGAGAAGATGTCCAAGTCGCTGGGGAACTTCTTTACCGTCCGAGACGTGCTGAAGGTCTACCATCCCGAAGCCATTCGAATGTTCTTGCTGTCCACGCACTATCGAAGTCCTATCAACTATACCAGCCGCAACCTGGACGAGGCCACTGGACGCATCGAGTACATGTATCAAAGTGTGCAGAAACTGGACGAGGCTCTTCTGGAAGAGGGTCCCGACGGTCCCGCACTGGTCGATGGTCTTCAAGAGAAGCTTGGTTCCATTGATGTCGCCATGGCCGACGACTTCAATACTGCAGCGGCGCTGGGGCACCTGTTTGATTTGCTGAGGACCGCCAATGAGGTGTTGGCCCGCAAGAAGAAGACGCCGGGGCGTACGGCGACTCTTAAGCAGATCCGCCAGGCCGTGACCTCCGCAGCCGAGATTTTCGGGATTCTGGAACGGCCTGCTACCGATGTGCTTGCCGAATTGAGGCAGAAGGATGTGGCACGGCTGAATCTGGACGTATCGGATATCGAGGCCGCCATTGTGCGAAGGACCGAGGCCCGAGCGAACAAGGATTTTGCGGCATCGGATGCGATTCGAAACGAGTTGCTGGAGAAAGGGATCGCTTTGATGGACAGCGCCCAGGGGACGACTTGGGGTGTCGTGCGCAAACTTGGAGAAGAAGCCTAATCGACGCCCAGGCGGTGGAAGGCGTCACGGAATTGAGGGGATAGAGATGGCCCGTTTGCCCATTCGTACGTTTCCGGATCCGGTGCTGCTGCTGAAGGCCGAGCCGGTCACAATATTTGATGACTCTATTGTTAAGCTCGCACGCGACATGGCCGAAACCATGTACGCTGCCGATGGGGTTGGCCTGGCGGCCCCGCAAGTGGGTCTGGCGTTAAGGCTTATCGTCCTGGATGTATCCCCCGAAGAGGAGCGAGGCAAACCTCTGGCTCTGGTCAACCCGGAGATCGTTTCCAGGGAAGACGAAATCGAGTGGGAAGAGGGGTGCCTGAGCCTGCCGGGGATCACGGTTCCCACCAAACGTTCGGGCAAAGTGGTCGTGAAGGCGCAGGATGTGACCGGCAAGCCGTTACAGGTGGTTGGCGAAGGGTTGCTTGCCGTGGCGCTGCAGCACGAAATCGATCATCTGGAAGGTCGCCTGCTACTGGATCAGGCTTCGAAGCTCAAGCGCCCGTTGCTTGAACGGGAGTTGAAACGACGCAAGCTGAAAGAACTGGGAGTGCAGGTCTGATGCGGATTGTCTTCATGGGAACGCCGCACTTCGCTGCGGCGCATTTGCGGGCTCTGGCTGCGGCGGGCCACCAGGTTGTGGGTGTCTTCTGCCAGCCCGATAAGCCGCAAGGGCGCAGCATGCACTGGCTGGCGCCTCCCACCAAGAGTTGCGCCTGCGATCTCTCCATTCCCGTGTTCCAGCCCAAGAAGTTGGCTCAGAAGTCTCTGGCCGTTCTGCAGGAGCTTCAGCCCGACTTGATCGTGGTCGCTGCGTATGGCCGTCTGCTTCCCAAAGCCATCTTGGAGTTGCCTAGATTCGGGTGTGTGAACGTCCATGCCTCGATTTTGCCCAAATACAGAGGTGCGGCGCCCATCCAGTGGGCCGTGGCCAATGGTGATATCGAGACGGGCGTTGCGCTGATGTTCATGGATGTGGGCCTGGACACGGGCGACGTGCTGGCGTGTCACAAGGTCCCCATTGAACCCACCGATACCTCAGAGACCCTTTTTGAGAAGCTTTCGGTGGTTGGCTGCGAACTGCTTGTGAACAGTCTGCCTGCTTTGGAGGCAGGACAATTGGTGCGAGTGCCCCAGGACCATGAGGCAGCGACGCTGGCGCCGCCGCTGAGTCGGCAGGACGGTGTTCTGGACTGGAACATGCCTGCCCGGCTGCTGGAGTGCCGCATCCGTGGGTTCCATCCGTGGCCCGGTACTTCGACCCAGTTTCGGGGTGCCAGCCTCAAGATCTTTCCCGGGGCGCAAGTGGTCAACTGGCCATCCCAGGAAGTGCCGGGGACGGTGCTGGCTCTGGATCGCAACGGCCTGACGGTCTGTTGCGGCCAGTCGGCGTTACTCTTGACCGATGTCCAGGCCGAAGGCCGCAAGCGAATGTCTGCCCGGGATTTTGCGCAGGGTGCTCGAGTTCAAATCGGAGAATTTCTGGGATAGTCAGGGGGATTGGGGACGTGGGGCCAGACTATTTGGGCTGCAGGGCGCGGTCCATGCGGCTCAACAGATCTTCAACCTGCGTGATCGAGGGCACGGTCATCCGCACAAACCCCTCCATGTGCTCCAACGTGCTGCGATCTCGGACGTAGACGCCCTCGCTCTCTAGCGCAGCGCAGAAGCCCTTGGGGTCGGCAACCCGAACCAGCATATAGTTGCCAGCGGTGCCGAAAACCTCCAGGCCACGTTTGGGCAGTTCCTGCATCAGCAGCGCCTTGGCTTCGTTCACCTGGCGAGCATAATTCCGATAGTAAGGCAGATCGGAGAGGCAGGCCTGCGCCGCAATCTGGCCCAACCGGTTCACGCTCTTGGGATTAAACAGCTTGTGCAGCTCGTGCATCACCGAGTCGCTGGTGCACAGGTAGCCCATACGCAACCCGGCAATCCCAAAACACTTGGAGAAGGTTCGGGTCACGACCAGATTTTTGTGTTCCTTGACCAGGCTCACCACCGATTCGCCGTGGAACTCAAAATAGGCCTCGTCGACGATGAACAGCGTGTTGGGGTGGCGCTCCAGCAGGAACGAAATCTCGCTGCAGTTGTAGGTCACACCCGTCGGGTTGTTGGGGCTGACCAGATAGACCAGCTTGGTATTGCTGCCAAGGGCCCGATCGATCCCTGCGACGTCATTATCGAACAGGTCCGGGGCGTAGTGATCGACCACCTTGGCCCCCCGAGCTTCGAGGTAAACCAGAAAGTGGGTGTATGTGGGCATGGGGACCAGGACACGATCGCCAGGTCCCAGGAAGGTCTTGCAGACCAGTTCCAGGGCATCATCAGATCCGTTGGTAACCAAGATGTTCTCGGCTGGCAGATCGACGTATTCCGACAGGGCTTCGGCCAGGGTCCGGCTGGCAAGTTCAGGGTACCAGTTCAAGTGGTTGGAGAAACTGAGGAAATTGACGATCGCTTCGTAGACCTTCGGAGATGGCGGAAGGGTGGACTCGTTCCAATCCAACTTTAAAGGGGAAGGCTCTGGGCTCTCCCAAATCCGGGCCAGAGAAGAAACCGGCTGATAGGGCGACAAGTGACGGGCCCAGGCTACGGGCTGAGGGTCGCCGTTCAGGACAGCGAAGCGTGACGGGGTTTCGCTTCGGCCGTTGGTCTCGGAAACTCGGTTCATCGTTCAAACCTCCAGGGCCCTGACGGGCGCTGAATGAAGAGCAGCATTCCAAAGGCTTCAGAGAGAAGCCCGCCTCACTTTTGCACACAGCGTGCCAGTTCGCATGTGCCCGCCCGGAAATACTTCCGGGCCGCCTGGAATGGGCGCCGCAGCGTGCAGCGGTCTATATTGCCCAAAAAGTTTCCAGCGACGAGTGTCCAAAGTTAGACAGATGGAGCGCCGTCGCTGTCGAGTTTTCGACAGGGGCGCTCGAAATACCTTTAAAAGCAGAGCGAGCGAAAAAGCGTAACCGTTGCACATGCATCCCCCCTTTCGCTTGTGTGCCACCTTCCCCTGGGTGTCAAAAAACCTGTTGACACTTTGCGCCGAGCAGGTGTACAAGCACGCCGTTCGGACCGGGATGGGTCCGGCGAACTTCCAAAGACAAACCGACAAACAGCGCTTTGGAAGCAAATGGAAAGATGAAGGAGAAACACATGAGTCTGAAAAATCTGGTTGTCGTGTCTTTGTTCGCGTTCGGTCTCGGTCTCGCCGGTTGCAAGGGTGGCGAGCAGAAGGCGGAAGAAACCAAGAAGGTAGACAAGGCTGGCGACGAGGCCAAGAAGAAGGCCGACGACGCTAAGAAGGCCGAAGAAGCCAAGAAGGCCGAAGAAGCCAAGAAGGCTGACGAAGCCAAGAAGGCCGAAGAAGCCAAAGCCGCCGAAGCTGCCAAAGCCGCCGAAGAAGCCAAGAAAGCCGAAGAAGCCAAAGCCGCCGAAGCCGCCAAGGCCGTCGAAGCCGTGAAGCCCGCCGCCGACGCCGTGACCGCTCTGGTCAAGGCCGCCGCCGAGAAGAAGGCCCTGGCCGCCCTCGTGACCATGCTGCCCGCTTCTTATGTTGCTGACGTCAACGCCGTCGTGCAGGCTTTTGCCGCCGGTATGGACGCCGAAGTGTGGGCCAAGGGCGTCGCCGTTGCCGACCGCGCCATGGTGCTCGTTGGCAAGTACAAGGCCGACCTCGCCAAGCTCGCTCTGCAGTTCGGTGGGGCCATGATCCCCGGCGCCGACGAAGCCAAGAAGCTCGAAGACGTGACCAAGGTTGTGGACGGCGTCCTCAATCTGTGGACCGTCCTCAAGGAAATCGGCCTGACCAACCTCGAAGGCCTCAAGACCTTCGACCTGGTTGCCTTCGCCGAGAAGCTGGCCACCGTTGAAACCAAGATCTACGAAGTCGTCGACGGTCTCGGCACCGAAGAAGTCAAGGCTCTCATCGCCGAGAACCTGAAGAAGATCGCCGAGCTCAAGATTGAGCCCGTTGCCCCGGCCGAAGGCCAGGACCCCAACGTGTTCGTCGTGAAGGTCACCATGGGCGAAATGGCCCAGGACCTCAAGCTCGTGAAGGTTGAAGAGAAGTTCATCCCCGAAGAACTGAATGCCACCTGGAAGCCCGCCATCGAGGCCGCCAAGGCTCAGCTCGCTGGGATGCAGGCCGCTCTGGCTGCTGCCAAGGCCGAAATCATGACCCAGATGACCGCTTTCGAGACCAAGCTCACCGCCGCCGAAGCCGCTGCTGACTTCGCCGCCACGATGACCGCTCTCGAAATCGCTCTGCCGATGGCCCCCGAAGCCGCCCCGGCTCCCGCCGCTGACGGCGCCGCTGCCCCCGCTGCTGCTCCGGCTGACGCCGCTGCCGCTCCGGCCGCTGCCCCCGCCGCTGCCCCCGCCGAAGGCACGAAATAATTTCGTAACTTCGACTCCGCTCCCCTCCTAATTTTTCCCCACACAATCTGAATCTTTTTCCAGAACGCTGGACCTCTATGCACGTAGCAGGCCGCCCGCTTTTGCGGTTCGCCTTTCGCTGCAAGTCCATGGAGGATGCCATGAAGGTTCACACAACGTCTGCCTACTCTGTTCTGTTCGCCCTGGCCCTGGCCACCTACTCTTCGGCCGTCGCCGCGGCTCCCAAGCCGCCCTCCGACGAGGAGATCTGGAAACGTGCCGGCGCTTCAGGTTTGGCCGAGTGTGTGCCGGACGTCACTCAGGGAGAGTTGCGCACGACTACGCCCGAAGGGCGACGCATGGCCCTGCCCTTGGTTCACACCTCGGTGGATGCCCAGGTCAGCGGCTTCTTGGCCCAGGTCTGGGTCACTCAGTACTTCACAAACCCCTCGGATCGACCCATTGAAGCTGTCTACGTCTTTCCACTTCCCCAAAACGCGGCCGTGGACAACATGGAAATGGCCGTCGGCGATCGCACCATACGTGCCAACATCGAGGAGCGTGGGGAAGCCAAGCGTATCTATGATGAGGCCAAGCAGCAGGGGAAAACCGCTGCGTTGCTGGAGCAGGAACGCCCCAACATCTTCACTCAATCGGTGGCCAACATCATGCCTGGCGATCGTATCCGAGTGCGGATTCGGTATGTCCAGGAACTGAAGTACGAGGACGGAGGATACGAGTTCGTTTTCCCCATGGTCGTGGGGCCCCGCTTCATCCCGGGAAACGCTACGGGCGCTGGCGATGGGTTCTCGCCAAACACGGACCAGGTGCCCGACGGCTCCCGAGTTACACCCCCGGTTCTGAATCCCGGAGAGCGTTCGGCCCACGATATCGACGTCTTGCTCAAGATCGCTGCGGGGTTCCCCCTGCAGGACCTGAGCAGCCCCTCACACGATCTGGTCCAACACGAAGAGGGTGGCGTCATGCAGGTGACGCTTGCAGCCCACGACACCCTGCCGAACAAAGACTTGATCGTGCGGTATAGAACCAGCGGCGACGCCATTACGCTGGCGACCTTGTTCCACCGTTCCGAAGACCTGGGCGCCTATTTCATGCTGCTGCTGCTGCCCGAGGTGGCCCCCCGGTCCGAAGAGGTCATGCCCCGAGAACTGGTCTTCGTTTTGGACTGCAGCGGCTCCATGAGCGGTGCCCCCCTTGCGAAATCCAAAGAGGCCGTGAAGAAGGCCCTCAAGGCCATGCGCCCCACTGACACGTTCCAGATCTTCGAGTTCTCCGACACCGCCAGGGGATTTGCGCCTGCTCCGGTGGCAAACACACCCGAAAACCTCAAACGCGGGCTGCAGTACCTGGACCAGTTGGATGAGGGCGGGGGCACTCAGATGCTGGAGGGCATCAAGGTGGCTCTGGATTATCCGAAAGACCGCAATCGCATTCGTTTGGTGATGTTCTTGACCGATGGCTACATCGGCAACGAAGCCCAGATCCTGGATGCCATCGCCGCCAAGCTGGGAGATTCCCGGCTCTTCTCTTTTGGTCTCGGCTCGTCGGTGAACCGGTACCTTTTGGACAAGATGGCCGAGGTGGGCCGTGGCACGGTGACCTATGTTCGACAGGACTAAACCGTAGACCAGGCGGTGCAGCGCTTCTATCGGCGCATCGAAAGCCCGGTCCTGGTGGATGTCAGTGTCACAGCCCAAGGTGACGCCGACATCGTGGAAGTGTTTCCCAGCCTGATTCCCGACCTGTTTGTCGGGCAGCCGCTTGTGGTGTTCGGGAAGTACAAGGGCCATGGCAAAACCACCCTTACGGTCAAAGGGCGCAGGGCCGATGGGGAGTACAAGAAGGAGCTTAACCTGGAGTTCCCGAAGAGCCAGGCCGAACACCAGGTGCTGGCCACGCTGTGGGCTCGAACTCGCATCGACTATCTGATGGGAAAGGTTCGTACGACGCAGGACGAGGACGTCAAAGCCGAAGTGATTCGGCTCTCGAAGCAATACAGGGTACTAAGCCAGTACACGGCCTTTGTAGCTGTCGAAGAGGTGGTGCGCAACCGAGGTGGCAAGACCGAGCGTGTGGTCGTGCCCGTGGAAATCCCCGAAGGCGTCTCGCACGAGGGGGTTTTTGGGGACAAGCAGAAGTTGGCTCCTACACAACCTTATGGCGGCGCCCCGGCTGGCCCCTATCCGCCCTCTCCGACTCGCCGTCAAGAGAAGGTGCGGGGCAATTATCCCGCCACCACAGCGACCGAAGCGGTCGGTGACTTGCCCGATGTCGACGCGACCAAGGCCACCAAGGGAGACCGCGAAGAAGCCGAGAAGCGGCAGCTTGCGGTGGAGGTGCGGCTGGTCGCCTGCACGGTGCTTTCCGGCGAAACCCGAGATCGGGATGTGGAAGGCTGGATTGGAGGGGCGAAGCAGGCCCTGGAAACCAAGCTGAAGGCGCTAGCCATGGCCCATCCCGGTGGGGCGATAGGCACCCATCAGGTGAAAGTGAAACTTGCGGTGGACCCGAATGGCAGGGCCAAGGTGGTCTCCGTCGAACCGGGCGGTACCTCCGATGACTTCCTCAAGAAGGTGGTCGAGACCCTCAAGGCCTGGCTGGCTGAACCCAAGACGGAGTTCAAGACGGGAGAGGTCAAATTGACCTTCACGGTTCAGATTTCGGCAACGCCATAACGCCGGCTTTGAAGTCCACGAACTGGACCAGACGTTTGACATAGTCCTGCCTGGTGTTCTGAACCCGCTTCTTGCACAGATACTCACGCCCCTCAAGCTGAAACTCTGGCGATTCATGGGTCACGGCCTTTCGGACGTTGTTCAGACGGACCAGATGAATGCCCAGCGAAGAAACCAGGGGAGCCGAGACCTGACCGGGCTGCAGGAGCTTGATGGCTTTGCGAGTGGGAGCGTCCAGCAGCCGCTTCCGGGTCTGTTTTTCGTCGGGGATACCCGGCCAGTCCAGGAAAACAAAGTCCGTTGCGATATAGGGCCCCGCAACAGGGACCAGATCCTTGGGTTTCAGCGAGGCGTCCTCTTGCCACTTTCGGGCTATTTGCAGCATCTCGGGCAGACGTTTGTCCAGAGAGGCAAGGCAGGCCTTCTGGTCGGGAGCGTCGCAGGGGGCGCCGACTTCCAGGCAGCATCGGACCTCGAGTAAATCACCCACATAAATGTCCGCAGGCCAGTCGGGTTTGTAGGCCGATTCGTACAGGCCCTTTAGTTCCCGCTGTGAAATGGTCTCGCACAGGGTCTCTGCCGAGAACAAGGTCGTCAGGTAGGCTGCGGCGATCTCCAGCCGGGACGCACCCTGGGCTGCGGGGAAACCATTTCGACGTGCTTCCTGCGCCACCACGGCCGCCTGGACCAGGGTCAGCATGGCCTCCTTCTGCCCGATGCCCCTGGCCTGCGCCAGGTCCCTTACGTCAGCCATGGGTATGGCCTCGTTATTGACCGTGAATGCGACTTGGGAAACCTGCGCCCCACCGTGTTTTGCCTCAGCAGGCTGGTCTTTGGCCTGCGGGTCCGTAGGCTTCTGGATGCCTGATTCCAGCGAGGAAGGCGATGAGGCCAAATCGGGTCCCGGGGGTGACTGGGAGGAGTTGGGGCGTTGGCATGAGCAGAAGACGAGGGCGAGCCCCAGGAATACGGAAGGGGTCCTAGTCATCTCTATTTGGGCTGTTCCCAGTGGTCGCAATCGCCGTCGCCATTGAGATCTTTGCCGTGACGGAGCATTTTTACGCCTTCGTACCAGACTTCGCAGTAATCAAAGACCCCATTTCGGTCATCATCCCTGCGCACTTCGGCCAGTTTTCCACTGGCATATACCTTGCGAATGAAGACCACTTCCCGGTCTCCCTGGAAGAAGTCTTTTGTCTTGACCACGTTGTTCTCGTAATAGGTCACCGAATCGTTTTTGCCGTCGAAATCCAGGTCAACGGACTCTTCGACCAGTTGCTCTTTGTCGTTGAACAGCCGGACGATGTCGATGCGGCCGTCGAAATTCAGGTCGGCTTCTTTGCGGATGAGTTTGCGAATGACATACCCCGGCCTTTCGGGATCCTGACTCTCCTGCAAGTGCACCCAGACGTCGTCTTTTCCGTCCAGATTGATGTCGGCCTTCTCTACCAGGTCACGAACGGGCGTCGTCGACTTGGCTGGCTTGTCTGCAGCCCAGGCCGCAAACGTGGGCAGCGTGATCAACAACGCAAGCATAGGTCGCAAGGACTTGACGAGCCAAAGCATGAATCACCCCTCTAAGGTTTTGCAGGATAACACCCCAAGCCGCGGCAATCAAGTCACAGCAAAGGACTTGCCAGCCGGGCCAGCCCTTCCACGAATCGAGTTCCCAGCGAACGGTGGTAGATATCCTCGTGGGTCAGCAATCGGGTATCCCCAAGATCCTGAAGGAAGATTTCCTGCAACTGCCGCACGAAGTCTTTGTCATATATGAAGGCGTTCACCTCATAATTCAGGTGAAAACTTCGAATATCCATGTTTGCGCTTCCAACAGAGGCCATCCAGTCATCAATGATGTAGGTCTTTGCGTGGATGAACCCTTTGGAGTACTCGTAGAGCTTCACTCGGGCCTGAACCAGTTCTTGATAATAGGATCGGCCGGCGCTAAGCACCATGGGCAGGTCTGAACTGCCCGGAACCAGCACCCGAACGTCCAGACCAGCCAGAGCTGCGGAGCACAGGGCGTCCAAGGTCGCCGCATCGGGGATAAAATAGGGCGAAGTGATATAGACCCGCTCTTGGGCACCGCCGATGGCTCGCAGCATGACCTGCTGAATGGAGCGCCATTCCAGATCGGGGCCGCTGGGAATGATCTGGACTACGGCACCGGAATCAGAGGGGCTGTTGAGGCAATAATGGACGTCCACGACAGGGTCATCGGTGGCAAACATCCAATCCTCCAGGAAGATGTGCTGGAGGTAGTTGGAGACGTTGCCCTCAAGCATCAGGTGGGTGTCCCGCCAGAATCCCACCGAGGCATCATTGCCCAAATACTCGGAACCGATGTTAAGCCCGCCGGTAAACGAGGTGCAGCCATCCACCACAAGAATCTTGCGGTGGTTTCGGAAGTTGAGTCTGTTCGGGAAGGTCAGCAATCTGGGGGGGGAGAAAAAGAGCACGCGTCCGCCCGCTTCCTCCAGTTCTCTGAACATGGACTGGGGGGTGCTGATGGAGCCAACGCCATCCAACAGAACCCGAACAACAACGCCCCGTTTGGCGGCCTGGGCCAGCGTGCGAGTGAACAGTTGGCCGGCCTCATCATTCCGAAAGATGTAACTTTCCAGCAGTATGTGTGAGCGAGCTTCGTTGATGGACTGCAGCATTCGGGGGTAGGCCACACTGGCGTTTTCCAGCAGGGTGGCCCGGTTGCCCAGGGTGGCCTTGCTGCCAGTCATCTGGGTTCCCAACTGCACCAATCGAGAGAGTCGGTCGGTGCGATTTCCCAGGGCGGAGAGTTGGAACTGAATTCGGGGACCTTCCAGGGCGTGGGGCATGTTGATGCGCCGCCAGAGCAACCTGCGACGGGTATTCCTTCTGCCAAAGACCCAATACAGGCCCGCCCCCAGGCCTGGAAGAAGAAGCAGTGTGACGATCCACGCCAACCCCGCTGCCGGATTCCGACGCTCCAGTACCACGGTGACGGAAAGTATCACCCCGTGGATCAGTGAGAGCACGAATATCAGCAGCAAGACGTCCATATTGACCTCTGTTGCCCTATCCTACACGCAGACGATGGCCACGAAAAGCCATGTTCACGCAAGCAAGGCAAGCCTGAAACTCGGGTTCGGGTCATGAAACAGAACGATGTTTGCTGAATCAACCGAGGCGGTCCGAAACGGCAGCGACCTGAAGGCGGGTCAGGAGAAGAGCTTCTCTTTCCGCTCCTGCTCCTGCTTGCATCGGATGCAAAGAGTCGTCACGGGCCGAGCTTCCAGGCGTTTGGTGCCGATATCTTCGCTGCACTCCTCACACACGCCGAATTCGCCCGCATCAATGCGCTGCAGTGCCTCTTCGATCTTTTTCAGAAGGATCTTTTCCCGGCCCCGGAGCCGCAGGGTGATGCCCTGGTCCACCTGCGTAGACGCAAAATCCATGTCGTCGGGAAGCTCGTTTACATCCAACGCAATCTCGCTCTCCAGCGTCTTTCTTGCGTTCTCCACGAGCTGGCGCTTCTGGTCCAGCAGCATTTCCCGAAAAGTAGCCAATTCCGTTGCGTTCATAGTGCCCTCCACCACCGGTGGTCGCTGATAAGTGCGGGAAGGATAGTGACAACACCTGGGTTGTCAACCTCTTTTGCCGACGCCCCGAGGCTGCCTTCGTCTGGCCGCCAAGAGAATCGACATCACGCCTGCCCACAGTCTTGTGGGAATACTCTTCCCAACTCCCTATGGTGCAGCACAAACGACTTGTGTCAAGCGTCACGTGCCGTGACAGACCGGGTGGTGTTGACGTTTGCCGGGCCAGCAGGGTATGCTGGCCCGGTACGCGGGAGGAATCGATGCTGATTGTAAACGTATATGTGTCGGTAAAGAGTGAATATATTGAGGAATTTCGCCTTGCGACATTAAAAAATGCGAAGGCCAGTGTCCAAGAGCCTGGCATCGCCCGTTTTGACGTGCTGCAGCAGAAAGAGGACCCCACCCAGTTTCTGTTGGTCGAGATCTACCGCACGCCCGAAGCTCCGGCTGAACACAAAGAAACGTCGCATTACAAGCAGTGGCGGGAGAGCGTTGAACCGATGATGGCGGCGCCCAGGAAAGGAGTACGCTACGAACCGGTTTTTCCGGCGGAATTTGGCTAACTCCAGCAAGACGTTTCCGCTGCTTCGGTAAAACAGGAGTGTTTATGGCCTTTGAGTTTGCCACGGCGTCCAGGGTGGTGTTTGGCAGGGGCAAGGCGCTTGAACTTGGGGCGCTGGTCCGGCCATGGGGAAGCAGGGCGTTGTGGGTCAGCGGCAGCAGCGACCGGTTTGGGGACCTGCTGAGGCCGCAGTTGGAGACGCTGGGAATCCACTGTTCTGCGGTCACGATCTCGGCAGAGCCGACGGTTCAGTGGGCGCAGGAAAACGTGGCCAGATTTCGTGACGGCGGCATCGAGTTTGTGGTCGCCGTGGGCGGTGGCAGTGTGCTGGATGCGGGCAAAGCCCTGGCCGCATTGATGCCGAATCCCGGGGGGCCGTTGGATTACCTGGAGGTAATTGGACAGGGCCGTCCATTGGTTCACCGCAGTCTGCCTGTGGCAGCATTGCCCACTACGGCAGGGACGGGGTCAGAGGTGACCCGCAATGCGGTGCTGCGCTCGGAACTGCACGGCGTCAAGGCCAGTCTGCGCAGTGCTTCCATGCTGCCTGCGCTGGCCCTGGTGGACTCTACTCTTTGTGATGGCCTGCCTGCGTACGAGAGCGCCTCTACGGGCATGGATGCATTAACGCAGTTGCTGGAGCCTTTGGTCTGCAATCGGACCAATCCGATGACCGATGCCTTGGCCAAAGAGGGGCTGTCTCAGGTGGCGACAGCGATCCGTAAGGTTGGAACGGCGGCTACGGCGCAGGTCCCGCCATACCGGGCCTTGAGGACTTTCGGCGGCG
>CAYTWV010000040.1:0-3897 GCA_964442235.1 uncultured Myxococcales bacterium
GTGCAAAAAACCCTCATGGGCAGCTACGGCGGGGGATACAGCTCAAGCGGCGATGCCTATTCCATCAAGAACGTGGGCACCTTTGCATCGGTGAACAGCGGCATGTTCGGGGACGACGTCCTGGTCGCCCTGGACCCCGCCACGGGCAAGGCGCAAACCCCGCCGGTGGCCAAATTGACCGGGTACTCCGAAGTATTCGGGTTGGCGGGATGGACCGGCAAAGCCTTTGCCTTCGACTCCAGCGGAGCGGTGCTGGTGGTCGATACGGCCACGGGTGTTGTCACCGTCGCCGTGCAGACTGATCATGCTTGGTGGGGGGCGGGGGTCCGAACCGAGATCTTCTAGCCTGGGCTAGTTTCCTCGCCGAAACCTTGGGGCTAAGGGCTCCGGGCCTCGATAAGGGCCGGGTCAGCCTTTCGACTCGCTAAAGCTCGCTCAAGGCGCGCCCCCAAACCCCCAAACAAGTTGGGGGCTTATAGCTCCTGGCCCCGATAATTGTGGCTTAAGCTTGCATTTTCAGCCTAACTTATTGCTATAACCGTGCAGCTATACCCCCCTCTAGCTTGCCTGGAGGGGGGGCCAGGGGGGAGGCGCGCCGTGAGCGAGGCCCGCGGCCGTGTCGAACGGCTGACGCGACCATTACCGAAGCAGGGTTGTGGGACGGGCGTGCAAAGCACGCTGAGTAGTCTGACCAATGGCCAACGCAGCCCAGACGAATGATCGACCGTCAGAGCGGACCTGTTTAGTCCCCCATAGGCTTCGCCTACCCGCGTAGCATCAATCGGCGCGCCCACTCCCTTACGGTCGTGGCACAGACACACCAAGTCACCCCACAAAACACGGCGGCATCCAGGGTCGATTCGTACTAGTTCACAAGATAAGTAAATGGCGCATTCTGACTGGCCTGATCCTGCACGGGACCCTGGTTATAGAAGTAGTCCACTGGCGAAACCACGGTCGGCAAATACTCCACCTGGAAATCCACCAGCAAGTTGACGCCGAACACCGTCTGTCCCGCAGGCACCGTGGCCAGATACTCGTCGTCGTTGCCCTTGTCCGTGTTGTAGGTCGCAACCACGGTCTTCCAGGCCCCCTCGCCCAGGTTCTTGTACTTCATAGTGACCAGTAGGCCGCTGCCTTGGCCCGCGCCTTCTGTCAAGCCGCTCTTCCAGACTCTGACATAGACGTCCACGGCCGCACCGGCAACCACCGTGCTTCCACCGTTGGGGAAGACCATGCCCACCCAACCCACTTCGCAGGCGTCCGCAAGCAGATCCTCGTCAAGATCCACCAAGTCACTCCCCTCGGAGCAGACGTCGTTTTCGTTGCTCACCCCGTCTCCATCCGTGTCCACGCAGTTGGGATGGGTGGCGCATGTCGTCAGGTCCTGGCAGTCCTTCAACCCGTCGGCGTTGTCGTCCTTGTTGTTGTTGCAAATCTCCGGCAAACAACTGATGAACGCCACGCAGTTCGGGTCCAGGCAATCCGATTTGGTATCACAATCGTTGTCCGTCAAGTCGTTGCAGATTTCCTGGCAGTAAGGCGAAAGCCCGCATGCAGGGTCACAGCAGTCCACGATGACGTTGCAGTTGTTGTCCACGCCGTCGTTGCAGATTTCGGCGCACTGCGGCGACGTCGAGCAGTTCGAGTCGCAACAATCCACGATCTGGTCGCAGTCATTGTCCTTACCATCGTTGCAGACCTCGTTGCAGACCGGGTTGGTCGAACAACTGCTGTCGCAACAGTCAACCACCGTGTCGCAGTCGTTGTCCACGCCGTCCCCGCAGTTCTCCTTGCAATGGTCCAGCAAAGAGCAGTCCGGGTCACAGCAATCGATAAGCCCGTCTTTGTCCTGGTCCTTCCCGTCGTAGCAGTCCGCTTCGAAGTTGAAGATGCTGGCACACCAGATATTGATGTCGTCCACATACCAGCGGTCGGCATCATCGCCCCGATAGCCCCAGAAAATCTTCACCTTGTCCAATCCCACGGTGTTGAATTCCAACATGTCAATCTGCGTGGGATTGGCCGGCGCTGCAGGAAGTACGGTCACCAGTTCACCCGTCCCGGACCAGACCCCCACCGTGTGCTGGAAATAGCGATTGGTATAGTCCGCCTTCTGAACGAACCGTATGCCCACCTTTTCACAATCTTCCAAGTCAATAAGCGGCGTATAGACCCTATACGTGCTTGTCGTGCTACAGCCCATAGCCTCTTTCATATACAAATAATGCCCACCGAAGATCATGTCCGTCAGGATTTGCCACTTGCACAGCAGATTGGGCGCAGTCTGGTTCCACCCCTCGGGCAAATTGGTGCCGTTGCCCATGTTCTCGAAGTCGGTCCCGAATGGCAGCACCACGCCAGTGCAAGCCACCGAGCCGGCGCAGGTGGCGTCCGAGCAGTCGGCCAGCCCGTTGCAGTCGTTGTCCAACTGATCGGCGCAATGGCTTTCGTAACAGGTGGCTGAACCCAGGCAATCGCTGTCGCAGCAGTCCGTCAACAAGTCGCCGTCGTCGTCCAAATTGTTGTCGCATGACGTTTCCTGGCTGACAAGGCCGTCAAACGTGAGTGACAGAGTATAGGGGCCCGAGTCCGTGCTGTAGGCAGCATCCACCACGATGTAGTAGGTGCCAGGCTGCAAGATGACCGCGGGAATGACGGCAGCGGCCGAGGACTTCTCGGATTTGCATGCGATTTCCGACGCCGCAGCACAGGACCCCGAATAGAGGTAAACGGCGGCGAATCGATTGGAGAGGGTGAAATCGTGGCTGATGGAGACTCGCATGGCGGCTGAAAGTTCGAAGCGATAGACCTCGTCTCGAGCCGCGTTGGTCGCCAGAGCATCGCAGTTGATGGACTTGTAATCGGGCTTTGCGGTGGCCGTAGTGCCTTGGTAACTAAGTACCAGTCCCGCCTGGCTCGAGCCGATGGGCTGGCCGTCGTTGATGGGTTTGGGAGATGCACAGTTCTCGCCCATACACGCAAAGTTGGTGGCACAATCTGTGTCGTAGCAGTCGGAATACAAGTCGCAGTCGTTATCCTTGCCATCGCCGCATGACGTCTCGGAAGTGCAGCCGGGATCGCCAGCGCAATCCCCGTCACAACAATCCAGCAACAAGTCGCCATCGTTGTCGGTCCCATCGGAACAGTTGGCTTCGGTGGTGGCCGGCAGGCCCAGCAGAATCTCCAGGGTATAGTCCCCGGCATCTACGGCATCGGCAGCGTCCACCACCAGGAAATAGGTCCCCGGTTCCAGCAGCTTGTCGTTGATTCGGGCCGGTCCCCCGGTCCCCACCGTGTACCCGCAGGCCACTTCCGACGAAGCCTGGCAGTCCCCTTTGAACAGATATACTGCGGGGTAAAGCGCCATCACCTTAAAGTCCATGGCCACGGATACGCGCAGCGTCGAACCAAGGGTAAACTGATAGACTTCGTCCAGCGCCTCGGCCGTGCTGTCGTCGCAAGCTCCTTCCAGGTCGTCCAGATTGTCTGCGGTAGTCCCCTCGAAGTGCATGGGCATCCCTGCGTCCAGCTCGGTCAAAGCCGCCCCGCCGTTAAGGACCTTGGGGTTGGCGCAATCTTCGCCCAGGCAGTTGAAGTCCGCCTCGCAAGCTGCATCGTCGCAATCGGTGGCGCCATTCAGGTTGTTGTCGATTCCATCATCACAAACGCTCTCGGTGCCCTGGGCCGGCGTCGACGTAACCTCCAGCGAATAGCCCCCAACCGTGCTCCCCGACGACGATACAATCAGATACAGCGTTGTGGTGGTCCCAAATCCGAACAACAAGCTCTCGGCGCTGCCTGCCCCAACGGCGTTGGAAGTGCTCACCACATTGCCGGCCTGATCTATCAGCTCCAGCTTCAGGTTCAGTTCCGGTTGTGGGGTTGCCACAACCT
>CAYTWV010000040.1:3907-11654 GCA_964442235.1 uncultured Myxococcales bacterium
GGACCGGCGAGACTGAGGTCCCCATGGCCACCTCGTAAACCCCCTCCACCGGTTGAAGCGGGAAGGCCAAAGCCTTCTCGTCATTGGGTTCATACGGGTCCAGGCAGTACAGATCCGCCTCACAATCCATGTCAGCGCAGTCAATGGCGCCATCCCCATCGTCGTCGGTCTCGTCCCAGCAAATCGACTCAAACGTCGGGGGAACCGAGAATTTCAGGGTCAACGTGTAGGGAGCATCGTCACCGGTATAAGAGGCGTCGACCACGATGAAATAAACTCCCGGCGCAAAAGCACTCTCGACTACCGCCGTGTCGTCATCGCCGTTGCAAAGGAAGGCGTCGGAAGCCGAGCCGCAAGAGTCCTTAAAGACGTAGACAGCCGGAAACACAAAGGTCGGATAGTCATGGCTGATTCGGATGGTCACTGGCGAGGAAACGACCATTCGGTACACGGCATCGTTGCTGCCCACAGAGCCCTCGGCGCACCCCGCACTGTACTGGTCGTTGAATTCGATGGTCGACCCCGTGTAAACCAGGGTCTGGTCCGCCATTTCGGCCCCCACCGCTGCCCCGTTGTTCACCAGATAGGGGCTGGCACAGGTATCGCCCTCGAAGCCGACACAGAAGGGGTCGTCGAAACAGTCGGGGTCGATGCAGTCAACCAGGCCATCAAAATCCTGGTCCGCCTTGTCCAGACAATCCAATTCCGTGGTAGGTGGCGCCTCGAGCTTTACATCCAGACGGAAGGGCCCGGCGTCCGAGGGGAAGGCCGCATCCACGATCAGATAATAGGTGCCCGGGCCCAGCAACTGGTGAACGATGGCCGGCGAACCCATGGTGTCTGCACACGCCAACTCCAGGCCCGCACCACACATCGAGTCCAGCAGATAGAGCGCAGGATAGAGGTCGAAGAAGGGGCTCTCGAAGGTCAGTTGAGCATCCAGAATGGCCGGCGACTGCAGTTGGAAGAAATAGACCATGTCCTTGTTGGCGCCCGTGTCGGGGTCGCAGGAACCGGTCAAGTCGTCGACCATGGGCAGGGTATCACCCAGCGCCGTGGTTTCTTCAGGCAGCATCGCCGCCGTGATCTTCTGGGGGAAAAGCGCAAGCGGAGAATCACATCCGTCGCCATCGGGCTGGCCACAAGGGCCACTTCCAAGGCAATCCAAATCGAAACAATCGGTCAGACCATCCTGGTCCTGATCCACACCATCCCCGCACAGCGTCTCGCTGGTGACCGTCGGCGTCAACGTCACAGTCAGGGTGTAAGCACCTTGATCTCCAGCGCCGGCCCCGTCCACCACGACGTAGTAGCCGCCGGCAAGCACGGGCACCACCAACGTCGTGGTTGTGTTGGCCTGACCCAGCAGGCACGCCATCTGCCCCACACACGTCGCAGGCAAAACCGCCAAAACCGGCTTCTGGCTTCCAGCAGGATTCACCGTGATCTCCAACATGCCCGCTTCGCCCACATTCACCAGGTGCACCACGTCCGCACCACCCGAAAATGGCACGCAGGAGGCTTCAAAATCGTTGGCCTTGCCTTGCGTAGTCAGATAGAGCGAGAACTCTTCGCCCATCTGCAAGGTCTCTCCCAACCCCAAGTCCACCGCGTCCAGACAGTTCTCACCCGAAGGCAGGCAGGCCCAGTCCAGGCGGCAGTCCTCGATGTCCTCGCAGTCCGTCAGCGTGTCGTCGTCGTCGTCGTCGTTGTTGTCACAAACTTCCGGGAAACAGATGGGGTCGCCCGGCACACACATGCCGCTGTCACAGTGGTCCCCAACGGTGCAGTCGTTGTTGTCCGAGCACTCCCCCTCCTTCCAGGGGTTGATGCAGCCTTGGGTCAGCGAACAGAGGTCATCCGTGCACGGATTCGAGTCCAAACACGCCGAATCATCGGGGGTATGCACCACCAAATCGGTAGCTTCGTCGCACTGGTCCGCCGTGCAGCCAAATCCATCATCCACCACCGTGGGAACCACCTTGCAAGTGCCATCTTTGGCCTGGCAAGACTCCACACCGTTGCAGAACAATCCGTCGTCGCACACCTTGGCTTGTCCCACACATGCCCCGGCCTGAGAACACTGGTCGTCTTGCGTGCACTTGTCCCCATCGTCACACGGGCTGCCCGTTTGCGCTTGGGTCAGACATCCGGATACCGAGTCACAAACACCTTCCATGCAGACGTCGGTCACAGCACATTTGGCGTTGTCCGGAAGGTGCACAATCAAATCGCTCTCTTCATCACACTCGTCAACGGTGCACTCCACGCCGTCATCCAGTACCGGCTCCAACCCCTGGCTGCACTCGCCGCTCTTTTCGTCACAAATCTCGGTTCCGTTGCAGTACTTTCCGTCGTCGCACTGCTTGGGTGTGCCCAGGCACTCCCCATCCAGACAGGTGTCTTCCAGCGTACACCCGTTTTTGTCATCGCAACTTCCGCTCTTGTTGACCAGTTGGCACCAGCCCTCTACATACTGGCCCGTCCGGCACGGGAAGGCATTCTCACACTCCACGTCCGTCTCGCAGGGAACCTGAATGTCCAGCACGCCGTCCATCCAGACTTCCGCCGGGCCAAAGTCCGTCATGGCATCGTTCAGCGTATCGGGGATCTCTTCGTTGCCGCCGCCTCCACCACATCCACACACAAGCCCGGCCATCAGTGCAGCAGAAACCAGCAGATTCAGGACTCGACGCATCATAGGTGCCTCCCGCGCAATACCGGCGCAGGTTACCCTATTTCGACCCCGGGAAGCCAGTGCTACGAGAGGTTCGCCCCACCGAAGTCCGTCCAGGCGCGCCTACCACCAGTTTTTCTTCTTGAACCAAGAGACCATGACCCAGGCGATCACCACCATGACCAGCAAGACCAAGGGATAGGCGAACGGAGATTCCAGCTCCGGCATGTATTCGAAATTCATCCCATACATACTTGTGATGAATGTTAGCGGAATAAATATGGTTGAAATAACAGTCAGAACCCGCATAATTTCATTCGTACGGTTGCTGGTTCCTGACAGATAGAGGTCAAACATTTCGGCCATCAGGTCTCGGAAACTCTCGACCGTTTCCAGGATCTGAACCGAATGGTCATACACGTCACGCCAGAACATCCGAATGGAGTCGTGATTGGGTAACTCCTCGTCCCGCTCCAGGCTGGAGACCACTTCCCGGAGTGGCCACACAAAGCGCCGCAGGGTCACCAACTCCTGCCGCATCTGGTGCAACGTCCTCAGCGTGTTGGTATGCGGGCGACTCAGCAGTTCTTCCTCCAGCCGGTCCATCCCTTCTGCAATCCCATCCAGGACCGGGAAGATACCGTCCACCAGATGGTCCACCAAGGCATACACCAGATAGTCGGGAGAACTGCGACGAAGACGTCCTTTGCCAGACCGGATGCGCTCTCGGATGTTGGAGAACAAGTCTCGCTCGCCCTCCTGGAAACTGACCACCAGATTGCCCCGAAGCAGGATACAAACCTGCTGGGCCCGCAACCTCCAGTCGCCAGGATCCACGGACAGGTGTTTCAGCAACAGAAACCGGCTTTCTTGCAGATTATCCAGCTTCGGACGCTGGTCGGTGTTCAAGATGTCTTCTAAGACCAGCGGATGGATTTCCAACTCTTTCCCGATGGTCTCGATCCACTCTGCCCGATGAATCCCGACCACGTGGATCCAGGTCACCACAGAGGGGTCCACAATCTCGGACAAGCCTTCGGGCGACCGCCTGGCCTCCTCGGTAACTTCGCCCGAATCGTCGTAACGGAGCACCTTGATATTGGGTTCGTAGGCTTGAGGTTCACCCACATGGACCAGTGTCCCCGGCGGCAGTCCCGTCTTCTTGGCTCTGCTCTGGCGACGGTTTCGGCCCACGTTTACTCCTCTAGTTCAACCACCGGTTCCGCTTTGCCCGGAAAAACGATGGACAGCAGAATCGACACCAAAAGCACTCCACCCACCCCCGACAGGGCCATCCACGTGGGCATCTTGAAAATGTCCACAATCATCATCTTGACGCCCACAAACATCAGGATGACTACCAACCCCTGCCTCAGGAATCGGAAAGCCTGCATCATGCCCGACACGGCAAAGAACAGCGCCCGAAGCCCCAGAATAGCAAATATGTTCGACGTGTACACGATAAAGGCATCATCAGAAATGGCCAGGACCGCCGGAATTGAATCCACCGCAAACAGCAGATCCGTGGTCTCCACCACAAGCACCACCGCCAGCAACGGGGTGGCAAACAACCGACCGGCCTGTCGAACGAAAAACTTGTCGTCGTGATACTCTTTGGTCATGGGGACCAACTTGCGCAGCCCCCGCAACAGCAAGTTCCTCTCGGGGTTGATCTTCTCATCCTTCTGAAACGCCATCTTCAACGCCGTCAGAATCAGGAACGCTCCGAACACATAGACCAGCCAGTGAAGCGAGTTCAGCAACGCAACCCCGCCAAAGATCATCAGCGCACGCATGACCACAGCCCCCAGGATACCCCAGGTCAGAACTTTGTGTTCATATCTGACATCTACCTTGAAAAAGGCAAAAATCATCAAAAATACAAACAAATTATCCACACTCAACGACTTCTCGATTAAGTAGGCCGTCAGGAATTCAAACGCCTTGTCTTTGCCCTCTTCAAACCAGATCCACCCGTTGAATGCCAGCGCCACGCTAATCCAGACCGCCGACCAGACCAGTGCCTCTTTGATGCTGACTTCGTGAGACTTCTTGTTGAACACAAGAAGATCCACCCCCAGCAGCACCACCACCACCACCGTAAACCCGATCCACAACATCCACTCAGGGTTCATGTTCGCTCCACTATCCAAACCGCTCCGCACGGCGGGCGTTGGACATTACCTGCCTTTGCCTGCAGGGTCAACGCGTGGGTTTCTGTTGCCCCGTCGACTCCGAGGCCGTAAGGTAGTCATCCGTTCAGGAGGTGCAACATGAACCCTCGTTTCTTCGTTTCCTTGCTCGCTCTTTCACTGTTTGCGGGGCAGGCCTGCTCGTCGGACTCTTCCGACCCGGCCAAAGACCAAACCGCAACCGATCCCGATTCCACTGCCGGCGACTTGTCTACCACAGACTTGACTGCCGATGTCCCCAGCAACGACTCCAGCGTCGAGGTCATTCCGGATCAAACAGCGGATGTCCCACAGTACCCCTTCAAGCTCTCTTCGGACGACCGGGGCTGGCTGACTCGCCGGGGATTGATTCACCTCCATTCCGCCTATTCCCACGACGGCTGCAGTCCTGATGGATACGAAGACAACGGCGGGCCCGACCCCGCTTGTCTGGCCGAGTTGCGCGCTGCCGCGTGCAGCCACGACATCAACTTCCTGTTCATAACCGACCACCCCGGCCAGGCCCGAAACCACACCTTTGAAGAACTGGCGCAGTTCCACGGCGACCTGGGTGACCAGATGATGCTGGACGACCAACAGCGCCCCTTCGCCAACAAGCTGAAGTGCCCCGACGGCAGCCCCAACGAGTTCCTTTATGTCTTTGCGGGCACCGAAGGCCACAAGAACATGCCCATCGGCCTGGCAGGCCCCATCCCCGAATCGGTGTTCTCTACAGACTACGGCATCGAAGGCGAACTGGAGCCCGCTATTGCCGCTGTGGCGGAAGCCCATGGACTGGGCGGATTGGCCATGGCCGTGCATACCGAACAGGACAATATCCCCGCCGAGCGCATCATCGCTCTGGACCTGGATGGCATGGAAATCTACAACCTGCATGCCAACTTGATGGACATGCTCAAAGGGTCGCTGGACACGCTGTATGCCCTGGACCACTTCATGGGCGAAACCAACAACGACCCTCCCGCCGACCTGGCCTTGACCCTTTTCCTGGCCCCGCTTCCTATCAGCGTCGATAAGGTCAACGTGGTCGCCGCCGTGAAGCACCTGACCCCCTTCCTGGCCACCGACATTCACCGCAATGTGGAATTCCCCCAGCTATGCACGGCCGGCCCCGAAAAGGGCATGTGCGCCGCAATCTTCCCCGATGCCCCCAAGTTCGCCGGCCTTCTGGCCACGGGCGGCCAAGTGATGCTCAAGGATGGGGAACGTATGGATTCCTATAACCGCGCCATGCGCTGGTTCTCGAACCGCATTCTGGTCAAAGACGATCAGCCCGACAGCGTTCGCCAAGCCGTCAAAGAGGGCCGGCTTTACGGAGCCTTCGACACCTTGGGCAACCCCATCGGGTTCGACTTTGTTTTATGGACCGGAACCGACGTGGTCGAGATGGGAGGCACCATCCCCTTCGCCGAAGGCATGACGCTTTATGTAAAGAATCCTACCATCGGACCGGCCCCCTGGGACCTGACTCGAGAGTTGGATTTCGGCAAGGCCGTCCTGGTCACCAAACTGGTCAAAATGACCGCCCAGGAAGCCACCGTCGTCGTAGAGTCCACGGGCACGGCCGAAGGTGGCGTCTTGTCCGCCACTGTAGATGGCCCCGCTGCCTACCGTGTGGAAATCTGGATCAAACCCAAACACCTCAAGCCCGTTCTGGTGGGCGTGGATGGGAAGGCCGATGAGGCCTATCCCTACATCTATAGTTCCCCCATCTTCGTGAGATAGTCTTCGGAATGTGGGCGGCCCCACTGCTTTGGACCTGCCTGGCAGGCGTCTGGGGACACACCCCGCCGGCCCCCGCTGCGAATCCCGCCCTGGAATCCCAAAGGGTTCTTGCCCAGGTCAAGGCCCGATTCGACCAGCACCTGAGTGCGACCCAGCATTACCGCAATCGAGTGGCAAGAGAGTGCAAAGGACTGCCCGAAGGGGATCTGTTTCCCTTCACTTTGCCAGCCATGGCTTATGGATACCTGGCCCTGCGCACTCCCTCGTCGGCCCCCCAGATGCTTCGCAGCGCAGACCTGCTTCTGGACATGGCCCTGGTCCAAGTGGCCCACCAGCTGGGACTCTCGGCGAGCGAATTGGCGGTTCTGGAGCAATGGCCGAACCAAGCCGTTTATGTCTGCCAACTGAACCTGGCCCTGGGAGTGGTGCGTCGCGCCGGCGGTGCCCGAGACCTGCAAAAGCTCCATCACCACCTTAGCCGGCTGATCGCCCAAGCGCTAAAGTCGGCCTCGGGCAAACCCCTGGCCTCTTTTCCCAATGCCTCGTGGCCCTTCGACACCCTGCCGTGTCTGGTCAGCCTGACCCTGGCGGCACAGCCCGGAAAGGGCGACGTCAGTTGGCCGATTTCGCCCGGGCAGGCCTGGGAACTGATGCGGGACCATATGGACTGGCTAAAGACCCACGGGCTTCAGGCGTCGACGGGCCTGCCCCAAAGCCGGATACCCCAGCCACTGCCGACGTCCACCCAAGGTCCAAGGGGCTGTGACCTGTCGTGGAGGATTCCGCTGCTTGCCCACACGACCCCCTGGCTGGCGCGTTGGACTTATGGCCTGTTTGTCCGGCACTTCTGGATACAAACCCTTACGGCGTGCGGATTCGCCGAATTTCCGGACCACTCCTCGGGCGCCGCAGACGCTGATTCGGGGCCTATCTGGCACGGGATTGGTGCAACGGCCTCGGTCTTTGGACTGGCCGCAGCACAAGCCGCAGGTGACGCGGCTCGAAGGGAACTTCTGGCGGCCCAAGTTCGCCGAGCTCACGAATTACGGCCCCTGGTCAAAGCCGTGGCCGGAAGGCGATGGACCACCTCGAACTGGGCCGACGATACATACACCGGGTTGCTTTATGGTGATGCCGTCCTGTTCTGGGCTCT
>CAYTWV010000040.1:11664-14535 GCA_964442235.1 uncultured Myxococcales bacterium
GCGCGGGGCCCGTACTCCCTCGCTCCGGCCGGGTCGCTGGCCTATTAAGGATTGGCTCTCGGTGGCGTCACCGATGAGCCCCAAGTTGGCTTAGCGGCCCCATTGTGTCCATTCGATGCCCACTCCCTTACGGCCTGCCCCGAGCACCGCCGAGGGGTCGTGGCAGAGACGGGCAGGGGGTCGGGGCTGATGGCGGCCTGAAGGGTTTGTTTGGGTTATTGGAGGTCTCTCGTGGACGTACGAATCAGTGAACGTGGTAAGGCACTTCCCGCTTCCCCCATCCGAAAACTGAAGCCTTATGCCGATGCCGCCATCGCCCGGGGCGTCAAGGTCTTCAACGTGAATATCGGCCAGCCCGACATCCACACACCGCCCAAGTTCATGGAGATGATGAAGAAGTTCGATAACCCTGTACTGGCCTATGGTCCGGCCCAGGGCCTTGACACATATGTCGAACAACTTTCCGCCTATTACCGACGCCTGGGCTTCTCCTTTTCCAAGGACGAAATTGTCGTCACCCAAGGGGGGTCCGAAGCCCTGTTGATGGCCTTCAGCGTCGTCTGCGACCCCGGCGATGAAATCCTGATTCCCGAACCCTTTTACACGAACTACAACGGCTTTGCCGTGATCGCCCAATGCAACGTGGTTCCCGTTTTGACCAAGGCCGAGGATGGCTTCCATCTGCCCCCAAAAGAGGTCTTCGAGAAGGCCATCACCCCCCGGACCAAGGCCATCGTGGTCTGCTCACCCAACAACCCCACCGGCACCGTCTTTTCTCGGGACGAAATCGCCATGGTGTGTGACCTGGCCAAGGAACATGGCCTGTTCATCATCAGCGATGAAGCCTATCGAGAGTTCATCTATGACGGCGAACAGTACGTCAGCCCCCTTCACTTCCCCGAAGTGGCCGATCGAACCATCCTGGTGGACAGCATCAGCAAACGCTTCAGCAGTTGTGGTGCCCGCATCGGCAACCTCTGCACCTCAAACAAGGCCGTCTATGGCGCTGCCCTTCGCTTTGCCATGACCCGACTCTGCCCCGCTACGGTGTCGCAGCACATGGCCCTGGCAAGCCTGGACGTTTATGACGAATACGTCGCTGCATGCCGAGACGAGTTCCGGCTGCGACGTGACACCGTCATGGAAGTGCTCTCCTGGGACCCCCGCATCCTGTGCAAAATGCCCCGAGGCGCCTTCTATGTCATCGCCCGTTTGCCCATCGATGATGCCGATGACTTCGCCATCTACATGATGGAGAGGTTCCAGAGCAACGGAGAAACTACGCTGGTGGCGCCGGCTGGCGGCTTCTATGCCACCCCTGGCATGGGAAAACAGGAGATTCGTATCGCCTTTGTGCTGAGTGCTGAAAAGATGCGACGTGCTACCGAAGTTCTGCTCGAAGGCATGGATGCATATCGAATTTATAAAGGCCTGAAATAGTCCTTTCTACGCTTCCTTTCTGGCGCCAGAATCCCCCTTCCCATTGACCAATCTCAGCGCATTCATTATAGTTCTCCGGTCTTCATTGGGAGGGAACCATGCGTAGAGCGCGTGGAATTTTTGGGGCAGCGCTGGTTCTGGCCCTGATTTCGGGATGCGGGAAAACATCCTCTGACAAGGGCGACACTTCGGTAACGCCCCAGGATGTGGCCGGCCAGGATGTGCCAGTCAATCACGGCGCCTCATGCAGCAGTGACAGCCAGTGCCTGGGCCAATCCGCCTGTGCCGTAGGGCCCCAGGGCGGTGTGTGCATGGCCACGTGCCCTCCGGCATGCGACGACGGACAAAACTGCCGCGAAACGCCCCTGTTTGAGGGCGGAAGCGCTGAACTTTGTATCCCCAAGATCTGGGATTTGTGCCGCCCCTGTCTGACCAGCGAAGAGTGCGGAGGCGAAGGCGACGAATGTGTGGCGCTGGACGGCAACGGGACCTTCTGCGGCTTCGCCTGCGAAGAGGCCCAAGACTGCCCGTCGGGCTCCACCTGTGCCGACGTGAACCTCGCCAGCGGTTATGGCTTCTCCAGACAGTGTGTTCCCTCGTCAAAAGTATGCCCCTGTCTTCCATGGCACGTGGGCAAACAGACCTCTTGCCCCAGGGAAAACGAAATCGGCACCTGTAATGGCGCTCGAGCCTGTCAGACCGATGGGACCTGGGGCACCTGTGAAGGTCGTTTTGCTTCCGACGAGACCTGCAACGGCGTGGATGATGACTGTGATGGAATTCTGGATGACGGCTTCCCCGACTCGGACTGGGATGGCAAAGCCAACTGTGTGGACCCCGATGACGACAACGACAAGATTGACGATGAAGTGGACAATTGCCCTTCCCAGGCCAATCCCGACCAGGCCCAGACAGACAGCGACGCCCTTGGCGACGCCTGTGACCCCGACGACGACAACGACGGCTGGCCGGATTTTTATGACTGTCGCCCCGAAGACCCGACCTCCTATCCGGGCGCTGCCGAAGTGGAAGACGGCGTCGACAACGATTGTAATGGTGTCGTGGACGAGCCACCCGGAACCGTCATGGGCCCGTGTGGCCTCAACTGCCTGGAATCCCAAGTGGGCCCGGGCACCGGAACTGACTTTCTGCCCGACGACAGCAACAGCGACGGCGTTTCTGCCGACGAGAAGGGCTACCTGATCCTGGGCAAAGGCACACTGAAGTTTTCGAACCTCTGGGTCTCCAACTCCATGGAGAACACCGTCTCCCGCATCGACACGGCCACGGGCAGCGAAGTAGGACGATATAACGTCTGCATGGACCCCTCTCGAACCGCCGTGGACCTGGACGGCAACGTCTGGGTAGGCTGTCGTGGAGATGGCGGCGTGGTCAAGATCCTGGTGGACAAACCCAACTGCCCCGACCAGG
>CAYTWV010000041.1:0-14491 GCA_964442235.1 uncultured Myxococcales bacterium
GAACAACCCCAAGTCCCAGCGCCACAAGCCGGGCGGAACCGGACAACAAGATTGCATTGCGCTTGCCAAACTCACCCTTGCGAAGCAGCCAGCGGCGAATGGCGGGCACCAGAGGAAAGGCAACAAACGCCCCCAGCAGCAGCAGTTGGCCGACAGAGAGGGCCACCTTCAATCCACCACCCTCACTGGCCATAATGCGATTGGTGTCCTGGAAGTTCTTGAACCAGTAATCCAGCGCACTCCAAGAGAAATTGCTTCCCGTCTTCAAAAAATAGAAATGACTGGCAAAGGTAATTACGGACGCATAAACCACAAACACATAGAAGGGAATGGCCAGACTGACTCGCCCCCATTTGGGCATCGCACTGAATGCTGCGCCGAACACAAACGCCAGCACAAGCCCCAGTGCCACGTCCGGGGCCCAGGCCTGCAACAGGGTACCAACGTGGAAGCTTCCCTCAATCTGGACAATCTGCAGCCACTTGATGACCAACGACAGCAGCACCAGATAGATGGCCGAGGGCAACGTGAAGGCCAGACCATACCAGCTTAGCAGCGCCGTAGGTCGAATCGGCCGTTTCTGTTCCAATTCGTTGGGTTCCATAAAGACCTCTATGCCCCCGGGGGAGTCTGGGAGAGGGTTAAGCTAGAGCTTTTCTCCACTGCGGGCAACAGCGAATCAGCGAACCCCACCCCTGAAACCGTTGCTCCAAAGCCGGGGACTGAACTATAGTAGCGGCTCGAAATTCCCGAAAGGGAGAGGGATTTGGTTCCAACCGAGGTCGGCCCATGGAGAAAACGCCACGAGTCCAGTTCTATCTGCCCCGGACCGTCCCCGATGCCCTGCGGCTGAAGGCGGAGTTCGGCGAAACCGTTGAGTTCATCGGAGGCGGGACGGATCTGGTCCTGAAGCTCCGAAAGGGCGCAAAAAAACCTATCGGACTAATTCAACTGCCGCCCCACGCCGGGGACCCATGCCAGATCAAGGATGGGGTTTTGGTCATTCCGGCCCTGGCCACCCTTTCCAAATTGATCCAGGACCCCGTCCTGGCACAAAATCTTCCGTTGCTTCGAATCGCACTGGGCCGTATCGGCTCACCGCAGATTCGCAATATCTCGACGCTGGGCGGCAATCTGGTCAACGCCTGCCCAGCCTGCGACAGCGCTCCGCCGCTGCTGGCCTATGGGGCTTCCGTGCGACTGGAGACCGTCTCCGGCCACCGCCTGGTGCCTATCGACCGCTTTTTTGCGGGCCCCGGCCGCACCGAGATTCGGGACACCGAACTGCTGACCGCCGTGGAAGTGCCACTGCCGGAACACACCGGGGAGTATACGGCATTCCACAAGTTCGGCCCCCGTGGCTCCAACGTCATCGCCTCGGCCAATCTCGCCGTGCGTATCCTGGTCGACCAACGACGGTTGACCCAAGTGCGCCTTGCTGCCGGCTCTGTTGCCCCGGCCCCAACGCGGCTGCGTAACATCGAAAACATGCTCACCAAACGCTCGTTGGACGAACTGAACACCCCCCAGATGAAACAGGAAATCGCCCGCCTGCTGGCCAAAGATATCCTGCCCATCTCCGATGTTCGCGGCAGCAGATGGTACAAAAGCAGGGTCATCGAACTGTCGCTGTTCAAAACGATGGAAGAGCTTGCTTCCTTCCAGGCATCCTAGCGTGAGGCAATCATGAGACCCATCCAGTTCACCCTGAACGGAAAACCCGTCAGCGCCGACGTCACCGCCAAAGACCGCCTTTTGGACATTCTGCGCCTACAACTGGGCTGCACCGAGGTCAAAGAAGGGTGCGCAGAAGGCGAGTGCGGCGCCTGCACCGTCCTGCTCGACGGCATCCCCGTCACCTCGTGCATCCTGCTGGCATGGCAGGTCTCGGGCCGCTCTATTACCACCGTCAAGGGCATCCCCGAAGCGGCCATGGAGCGCATCGAACGCGTCATGAAAGACGAACACGCCGTCCAATGCGGCTTCTGCACCCCGGGGTTCGTTCTGACCATCTACTCGCTGGTCAAAAACCACCCCCATCCCAAACGGGACGAAATTCAGTTGGCCCTCTCGGGCAACTTGTGCCGATGCACCGGCTATGAGGCGATCTTTAAGGCCGTCGAGCGCCTGGCTTCCGAAGGAGGTGTCGCATGAATTCATACGGCATGCCTGTGGTTGGTTCTTCGGTTCCCCGAGTCGACGCAACCGAAAAAATTCGCGGCAAAGCACGCTATGTGGATGACTACAACTATCGCGGAACCCTTAACATCGCCCAAGTGCTCTCCACACAGCCCCACGCCGAAATCGGCTCCATCAATATCAGCGAAGCCCTGGCCACCCCGGGCGTTGTGCGCGTCATCCTGGCCAAAGATATCCCCGGCCAGAACCAGATTGGCTGCGTCTTTCCCGACCAGCCCCTGCTGGCCTACGACAAGGTCCGCTTCGTCGGCGACCGAATCGCCCTGGTTGTGGCCACTACCGCTGCCATCGCTCGTGAAGCTGCGGCCAAAGTCGTCGTAGACTATCGCACCTTGCCTTCGGTACACGATGTCTCCGAAGCTCTGTCCGACGCTGCCCCCAGAATCCAAGCTGGCGGAAATCTGGTCGCCCATTTGAAAGTGCGCCATGGCGCCGGCCTGGTCGGCATGAACGAAGCCGACGTCACCGTCGAGCAAGAGTTCGAGGTGAATTATCAGGAACACGCCTACCTGGAACCTCAAGGGATGCTGGCCGTTCCCTTCGACAAAAGCGTCCACGTCACCGGCTCGCTTCAAGCCCCCGCCTATGTCCAAAGTTCCGTGGCCCGAGTCCTTGGGTATAACCTTGCGCAGGTCCGTGTAACCCAGGCTACGACGGGCGGTGGCTTTGGCGGCAAAGAGGATTATCCCTCGGAAGTGGCCGCTTGTGCTGCCTTAGCTTCCATTCTTACAAACGCGCCATGCAAGCTTATTTATACGCGTGCTGAGGATATGCAGATTTCGACAAAACGTCATCGCATGCGTCTTCATTATAAGCTTGGGGCAAAACCCGACGGCACTTTGCACTCCATCCACGCCACCATCCAGGTGGATTCCGGCGCCTATGCGGGCCTCTCTACGGTCGTGGCCGAACGCTCCAACTCCTGCGCCACGGGACCCTACAAGTTCCCCAACGTCCACATCGATACGCTGGTGGTCTACACCAATAACCTGTTCGGCGGCGCCTTCCGAGGCTTCGGCACCCCGCAGACCACGTTCGCCATGGAAAACACCATGGACCTGCTGGCGGCCAAACTGGGCATGGACCCCGTGGAATTGCGGCGTAAGAACATGCTGCAAGAGGGCGATATGCTGGTGACGGGCACTCCGGTGCCTCCCTCGGCTCCCTCCATTCAGGTTCTGGACACGCTGCTGCAACGGTCGGACTACGTGGCCCTTCGCCAACAAGCAGAAGAGTTCAACGCCCAGAACCACTGGGCCAAACGAGGTGTGGGGCTGGCACTGAGTATGTACGGCTGTTGCCTGCATGCCGGCGGCCAACACATGGAAGGTTCGGGCGCTCTGGTTCAGGTTCGCACCGACGGCTCGGTGGAAGTCACCATCGGTGGCGCCGAGTTGGGGCAAGGGGCCAACACCATGGCGGCCCAAA
Source organism: uncultured Myxococcales bacterium (assembly GCA_964442235.1). GTDB lineage: Bacteria > Myxococcota_A > UBA9042 > CAIXZC01 > CAIXZC01 > CAYTWV01. The sequence continues at coordinate 3,628 of CAYTWV010000041.1, forward strand.
TTGCGGCCCACACCCTGGGCGCCCCCTATGCCAGCGTGCGAAGCCTGCCCTCGGATACCGGACTGGTCCCCGATTCGGGTCCCACCGTGGCTTCCCGAACCACCGTCATGAGCGGCAACGCCGTGCTGGACGCCTCGAAACAGATTCGTCAGCGCCTGGCGGCCTTTGCTGCCGGTCTTTGGGGCGTCCCCGAAGGCGACGTGGTCCTGGAAGGCGGAACCTATAAAGCCGGGGCCAACTCCCTCTCGTTCCTGGAACTGGTCAAGGAAGCCAATCGACGCCGCATCCACCTGACCGCCTCGGGCTGGTACGCCCCGCCCCCAAAACCCTGGGACAAAGAGACCGGTCAGGGCCTGGCATACGTCACCTACTGTTTCAGCGGCCACGTCGCCGATGTGGAAGTCGACTTGCTGTCGGGGCTGACCAAAGTACGCAAGATCTGGGCTGTCCACGACGTGGGCAAAGCCATCAACCCCGCCATGCTGCAAGGCCAGGCCTTTGGCGGCATGGTCCAGGGCATGGGGTGGGCCCTCTCCGAAAACCTGCAGTTGGACCATGGCAAAGTGCTGAATCCGGGCTTCTCTGACTATCTGATCCCCGGCGCACTGGATGTCCCCAAGATGGACGTGGCCTGGATCGAGGACCCCTATCCCGACGGCCCCTATGGCGCAAAAGGCATCGGAGAACCCAGCTTGATTACGGTTCCCACCGCCGTGGCTATCGCCGTGGGCCACGCCTCCAAGCGCACCCCCACCCGCTTGCCGCTGACCCCCGAAACCGTCCTCCGCTGGTTTGGCGACTAGAAACGATCGGCATCGAGTGCTCCGGCGCATTGGGGCCCCCGTGGTGTCTGTGCCACGACCGTGAGGGAGTGGGCGTCCGGCAACTGAATCCACGTTTGTAGGGCGAACAGCTATCGGTCCGTTTTGCCAGAATAGAGGAGAGCGCTTATGAAGATCACCGTCACGCCAGAAGCCCAGGCGCTGCACGACTCGGCTCTGGTGCTGGACTGCCATAGCCACTTCCTGATCAACGGGTATCTGCGCAACCGCCCCTTTGACCACCACGGGGCATCGCCTCGCTTCTTTAATCCGCTCAAAAACTACCTCAGTCTTAATAAGGTTCGGCAAGGAGGGATCAACGCCCTGGCGTTCACATCCTATGCCCCGGGAAGGCCCCTCTTCTGGCACACAGATACGACGACCCATAAGATCTTGGACCGATACGACGCCATCGTGGCTCAGACCCCGGGAGTGACCCACTGCACCAGTTCGGCGCAAATCCGCAGTGCCGTGCAGGCAGGCAATCTGGCCCTCTTCCCCGCCATTGAAGGGGGCCACGTTCTGGAGGGCAAACTCGAAAACGTGCAGGCCTTTTATGACCGTGGTGTACGCCTGCTGACGTTGACCCACTTTGTCTCCAACGGCATTGCCGATGCGGCACAGTCGCCCTATCGACCGCTCAAAGGCATTTCCGCTTTTGGCAAAGAAGTGGTCGCTGCCATGCAGCGTTTGGGCATGCTGGTGGATATCGCCCACTGCAGCGACCAGGCCATCTACCAACTGGCCGACATGACCTCGGGCCCCCTGGTATGCAGCCATTCCGGCCTGCGCCGCTTCAAATCCCTAAAGCGCAACCTGGACGACCGGGCCGTTCGGCTGGTGGCAGAAACCAAGGGCCTTTTTGGCATCATCTTGTTCCCCAATTATCTGGGCAACCCCGACCATGTCGGTCGAAGCCTGCGCTCCGCTGCCCGGACCGCCCGCACCGTGGCCAATCTGGCCAGCCCCGACATCCTTTGCCTGGGGTCGGACATGGATGGGTTCACCTGGCTTCCCCAGGGCATGAACGATGCCTCAGATATGCCCCAATTCACCCAGGCCCTTATGGACGAGGGGTTTAATGCCTCGGAAATTCGGGGAATTTTGGGTGAGAATTTTTTGCGGGTCTACCCATAGGTGTGGGAAGAGAGACAGCAGGGACGAATGACCGAAGGGACGCCAGGGACGCCGCCCGTTCGATTAGGGACAACAGGGACACCAGCGACACCAAGGACGGCGGTAGCCACTGGATGCGGATCCCTCAAACCGGCTGTAAGGATTAGGGAACTGGCGCAGTGCGGCCCTGCCCTGGCCTATCGGGGTAGAGGACCGGAGAAGGGGCCGGCGGCCCCGTCTCCGCTGGAGCAGTTCGGCGATAGCCATAGGTTAAATACAAGGGGGTCCGGGGGCGACCAGTCGCCCCCGCCGGGCACGGCAGCGGTGTGGGGAAGGCTGCGCTAACTGCGTGGCGTGGGACCGCTGCCGGGCGGCCACCCCTACCTATATCTTCCGTCTCCCCACGCCCAGCACCATCAGCGCCACCACCAACATAATCAGCATACTGCTCTGCGACTGCCCACCCGCGGCACACCCCGAGGCCGGTACCGTGACCACTTCGTCGGCCTTAAAGACGTCCTGGACTATCACATCTCCAACGACGCCATCAGAGCTGGAATCAACGCCAGAGAGGTCCGACGGCACGCCATCTTCCTGGGCCAGATCCTCCTGGGTCACCACATCTTCTTCTGGTTCGGGGCTGACCGGTTCATCGGGACGAATAATCTGGTCGTCGGCGACATACACCAGCAAAAACTCATCCTGTGCCCCCGCAGGATCCCGGGCCACCACCTTGATGCGCACCTGACCAGGCTGTTTTGCACCGTATTCCAATTCGGGAACGCCGGACCATGGTGTGTCCCACTTCCCGTCATAGTTAAAATCAAAGCGGTACTCCAAAGTGTCCCCATCCAGATCCGAGGATTCGGCAGCAGAGATCCCGGCATACAACGCTTCACGCCACAGCACCTTGGCCGAGGCCACAGGGTTATGATTGGCAGGGGCAGGCCACTGACCGGTCACCGACCGATAGATGTTCAGTTTGCCATGGCCCCAATTCTTGTTGGGCACAGCCCCCATGTGATCTTCCACCAATACGCCGTCCAACAGCGCCTTTCTCCAACCCTTGGCATCCATCTCCGGGTGCGCCTGAAGCAGCAACGCCAGCGTCCCCGCCACATGAGGACCTGCCCCGGATGTGCCCCCAAACACCGAATAGGAACCCCGAAGCAGATTCGACTCTCCAGCCCAACCCATTTCCATCTCGGGATACGCCGAATAGGGGTCATCCGGTGCTCCGATGTCCGTCCCCATAACCCCGTCCATTCTAGGTCCACGGCTGCTGTAATCCCGTAACTTGCCCAACTCCGAAGGCATCCCAAACTGCCCGGCATACGCCGCTACCGTAATCGCCGATTCCGCCGTCGAGGGATGGCACAACGTGGTGTCGTCACTCTCGAATTGTTTCCAGGTTACCGTGCGAGCCCACCCGGCCACATAGTCCATCAGGAACCCGTGCACCGGCACAACCGCACCCTTGTTGTTGTCCACGCCCACTTGCCACGTCCCCGATGGAACGGCCTTCTGGGCGTTGTCGTAAATGAAGATCATCTGCAACGTAAAGCCCACGCCGGACTTCAGCGCATACGAATACAACGTCTGGTCCCCCGGCAGAGCAATTCCGCTTTGGGGCGCATTGGCCGGCACGGCCACCGCACTTCCACCCGGAGGCGTCAGTGTCAACGAGAGGTCGTCTACTTCTCCCTTCCAATAGAACGAGATGATCAACCCGGGCGTCTCCAAGGGATACCCATACCCGGGCCACTCACTGGGAAGATCCACCGCCAGATTCAGCCCCGTGGGGCCCACATCCGTCATCATGTGTTTGCCGGCCCCGCCCAGGTTTCCTGCCGGAACCACGTTCAAAATCCCATTCTTGTCGAAGATCTGGTCCATGGCCTTTTCCAAATTGCTGGAACCGTCCATAAACTCCATTCCCCACATAGAAAACTCGTACAACATAATATCCACGCCATCGGTCTTGGCCCAAACCAACTTTTCAAGCGTAGAGTTATCATACCATGTGCTTTGGTCATCATGCGTATTGTCGTACATATGCAGATTCGCTGCCGGTGCCATGCCCACAAATCGCTGCAGCCCCGGGTTACCCGCCACCAGAATGCCCCCCACTCCGGTCCCGTGCAACGCCGTAGGATATCCCGACTCGTCTGAACCGAATGTCTCCAGGGAGTAAACCTTTGACAGCCCCTCGCCCCGCACGTACGGGGTCTTTCCCACCCACAGCTTGGCTATCTTGCTGCTGCCCAGCATGACCAGCTTCTCTTCGGGGTCCAGCTTGTTGTTGCCGTTGACGTCATCCACCACAAACATCGGTTCGCCAAAACCGGGGGTGGAATCCGAGAAGCCCGCATTGACCCCGTAATCGCGCTGGCCATTGCCATTCACGTCCACATAGAGAATGTCGTATCCCACATCAAATACGCCGTTACCATTCACCTCAGCCCAGCCATTTACCTGGTCGTAAATGTTCACCAGGCCGGTGTCGAACAGGCGCAGAATCTCGCCGGAACCGGCCTGGCCATCGCCGTTCAAATCCACGGCATCGGTGCCAAACGCCACCGTTCCGTCCCCCTGAATGTCCAGCCAGGCAAAATAGCCCCCGTCGGCATTAAAGAAAGAAGGGTGAAACACATCGATACCCGAGTCGATATCGCCAATATCGATGCCCAAGCCAGGGGCTTGCCCCTTGGTCAGAGCCAGCAGTTGGCTCAATTCGGGCGCACCCGTCAACGGGCGAGTGACATCTAAAGGCCGAAGCGGCTTGTGCAGAGGTTCACAGCCAATCTGCACCATGCCCGGGAATGCCCGCAGCCACTCCAGCGAGGTCCAGGGAACCCAAGCCGGGTAGAAGGGCCCCACGTGGTCCACACCCTCGCTGCTCACGACCCGTGCGAACTCGACGCCGCCCATTTCCAAACCACGAAGGGTCAACGCATCCAATTCCCGACCAAACTGCAGCGAAGCCACAAACCCCTTGGAATCGGCAATGCCCGGCGGAAGAAAACGCAACCCCTTGTCGGCCACGGCCTGCAGAATCCGCACCGCTGGCGACACCAGAGCACCCTCTTGGCTGCGCCCAGGTTGACCTGCTTGCGCCACGCCCCCACACAGACCCGCCAGAAGGAACACCACCGCCGCCGCTCGAACTCTCATTCCCAGCCTCCAGGATTCAATTCTTAGGGGATCTTTTCCGAAGCCAGCGCCCACAAGACCCAGGCAGGGTCAAGGTGCCATGAACCCTTCCACGGCCGACGGCTCCAAACAGAATCCGCTCACGGCCAGCCCAAACGGCGCCGGCCCAAGAAGCAGACCGTATACCACAACGTGGGACTCCAACGGAAGAGGAGCACACTCCAGAACGGCATCACAGTTCGTTCCCATGCAGCCGGGAAGTTCCATGCCTCCCGCAAGCAGAGGCAGCGGGCCACCCTCTCCGGAATCCAATACCAGGGGAGCCACACACGTATTGCAGCAAGGCAGCATCGGCGGACAGGGCAACTGGGTGCACATCACCGGTCCCATGCTCACCACTCCCGCCGTGGCTACCGTCAGGCCCAACCACTCGGTGACGCCCTCCAGCAACCCCGAAAGCTCTACCCACAGGTACTCTTCGGGCACCGCACACAACTCCAACTCACAATCTTGCGGACAGCGGCAGCCGTTTTCCCCGGCCCCGCATTGGCCATCTCCACATTTGGTGCAGACATACTCCGCAGAATTCGACTCACACACCACACCCTTGCCCTCAGACACGGCGTGGGCTGCAGGTACCGCCGACAGTCCCTCGCAACATTGCGCTGCCACGCCCGAGTCCCATTGTCCCGTTGCCCCTTCGGGCAGACAGACTGGGGTAACCGGTGCACAATCAGCAGGACAGTTGCAGTCGCTCTCCGGGGCCGCACATACGCCGTCCCCACACGGGGTGCAGAAATACTCCTGTTCCAGTGACCCGACTCGTGTCCCATCCGCAGCACACTTCGAGATGGGTACCAATCCATCACAACAGGGCATGGGCTCGGGACCCTTTACATGGGTGCCCGAACCGGCACATTCACACCCTTCGTCGGTCTGGTCGTCGCAATTGTCATCTTTGCCATTTCCGCAGATTTCGGGGCCACACCCCCCGCAGTCCATTGCTGGAATCTCGCCGCACGCCTCTTTGCACTGCCCCGCAACACACTGCCAAAAGCTCCCGCAATCGGGGCAGTTCAACTCGCAAGACTTGGCAAAACCGGCTCCCGGCGCCGCGTAACAGTCACACTCGGTCTGGCAACTGCCTGGGCCACACACACCCTTCTCGTCCACCAGACCATCACAGTCGTTGTCCAGACCGTCACACACCTCTTGAGCCCCCGAGCACAGGTCCTTGTAACAGGCCAGATAGGCCGACGTGGGCTGGAAGGCGCAGCGCCCGCCAGGACCATAGGGACCACACTCCGTCAGTCCAAGACAGGTATATTCGGGCCTGGGCACACACTCGGTCTCTATCGATGTGTCCGAACAGATCTGGCCCAGGCATCCCGTGCGAAGACAGCCACCTGTAGGCGTCACACAGCTCTCTCCATCCAGGATCCCATCGCAGTCATTGTCTTTGCCGTCACACACTTCCACGGCTCCGGGATGAACGTCGGGATCGTCGTCCCGGCAATCCCCTTCGCTGGCTGTCACCCCATCAAAGTCGCCATCGGGTTCGCATAGCGGATCCCGTATGGTCCACTGGCACACCCCGGCGTAACAGCGCTCGCCCATGGTGCACCAATCTCCGTCCTCACATAACGCCAGGTCAGGAAGCGCAACCTCCTCACACTTGGACTGGTAACACGCTGCCAGGTAACAAGGTCCCGACGAAGGGCAATCCAGATCCTGCTCGCATTGCACACATTCATAGGTTGTGCGGCTGCAGACCCCGCCGCCTTTGCAGTCCGACGACTTCATACACGCCACGCAGACGTTCATGGAAAGCGAACAGACCCCCTCGGCGCAGTCAGAATCCTCGGTGCACTCCTCGCAGGTTCCGGTGCTGAGCTTGCATCGGCCTGCGGAACACTGAGAGTCGTTCCAGCACTCCACACACTCCCCGGCACCGGGATCACAGACACGCCCCGACGGACACTCGGAATCCTGCTCACATCGCTGGATCACCATGTCCGTCCGATGCGTCTCGCCGCACGAACTTAATTGAAGAAGAAGTAAGGCAACCAGAACTCGCAACCCCGTACCGCTCCCATACTCGAAGGTCCCTTCGGACCGACCCAAACCGGCGCATCATACCCCTTTGTGGCATCGATTGCCAAATCTCACCCCGTTCGGGCTTCCCCGCTTCCCTTTCGCCCGCACGTGACGCATACTTGTGCGGTCCCCAAAGACGACAAAACGGGGCATTTTAGGGTGGTCTTTCGGAGCGAATAGCGGGCAATGGAACCCTGGGTATATCTGGCGACATGGCTGGCACTTTCTGTGGGCGGAGGCCCTGCCGCGCCCCCGTCGTCTTCCCCCAAAGAGGCTCTGGTCTATTTGTTGAACGAAACCAGTGGGGCCACCTCGGACGAACGCATCGCCGTGGCTCGATTGGCCGGCCTGGGTAAGTGGCAAACACCCACCCTTTCCGAACAGCTTGGTCTTTGCGCCCAAACCAACCGCCCCGAAGCCGCTGCCTGTATGATGGCACTGGTAGCCCGTGGCGATGTGGAGCAACTTCCGGCCATTCGCTCTGGCCTGCGCACCGCCACGGATCCCGCTGTGGTGGCGGCTGGTTGCACGGCCCTCAGCGCCTTTTCCGACGGACACTCCCGAAGCCTGGTCATGTCAGCGATCCTGCGCCAGAAGGGGGGCACGTTGGGGGGCATGGCCTGTGCCGGCGCACTGGACCGCCTGAACAAGTGGACCAACGCCCGTTATGAACTTTTTGCCTGGCGCTTTCTGACCCAGCCGGCCCTGCGCAACTTCATGGCCTCCCAGGTTCTTCGCCACACCACCCAGGCCAATCGTTCCTCCGTGGAATCCGATCTGCTGGAGAATACTCAACGGCTGCTGGGCCTGCCCACGCTGTCACAAACCGAAGTTCAGGCCGTAGCACTTGGCGTTTGTGCCATGAACCAAGGCCCCAAAAGCCTGGGGAAACTGGCCGACGAGAAGTTGGACCCCCTGCTTCGAAGTCTCCCGCCGGGGTCTGCTGGCCGAAGTGCCGTTTGCCAACTTGCCCGGGAGCTGTGCGGGGTCCGCTTCATGGCCTGCGCTGCAACGTCCGACACCCCGGGACGACAGGCCCCAAAACAACCTCTGGTGCTTCGAGACAAACTGCGTGTGTTACAACCCGATGGCCTTTGGTACCGCACCAACAAGGAATGGAACGACCTGCTCCTGGACTCCCCCCGGGTCAAGGCGCTTGGACTTACAGCCGACACGCTGCGCCCACTGTTCGACCTGCCGCCTCAACCCAAAAAACGCCTTGCGGCCCTCTGGTCACCCGAAGTCCTTCTGGACTCGGCCTCTGCCAAGAAACCACGCCCCATCCCGTGGGGCCTGTTCCACAAACGGTATGCCAAAGAGGTCTTCTCCGAGGAGTTCCTGAAGTTTGTTCCCGCCTTGAAGCAGCCGGCATGGCTGGCTCCGACCCTCTATCTGACCATCGACGATGGCCCCAGCCTGGTGAACCTGCCCGGCATTCTGGATACGTTGGAACGGCACAACGTAAAGGCCATCTTCTTCTTTGTGGGCGTGAATATCATCTCGCACTATGCCAGCCACCCGGACACCGTACGTAAACTGATCCAGCGCTTACTGGACCAGGGACACGTTATTGGCTACCACACCATGGAGCACGCCTTGTCCTGGCCCAACCACATTGTCTATTGGGACCTGGACCAGGTCACCGACGACGTGGAACTCTTCAAAACCGTTCTAAGCCAGGCAGCGGGACGCTCAGTCCCCATCGTCTATGGACGCTCTCCCGGGGGCACGGGAACCCATATGGGCACCCTCAAAAAGGCGTTCCAGGTCAGCGGATTGATGGCCCCCGTCGGCTGGAACCGAGAGTTCCGTTCTCATGTGGGCATGGGAGAGGTCTACGGCAGTGCTCAGGCCCTGGCTACCAACCCCGTGAATGCTGTGGTGCTGATGCATGAATACTTCAGCACACCTAAAGTGATTGATTTCTTCTTGACGACATATCAGCACAATCGAAAGAATCTGGCCTCGGAAGCGCCCACGGGCACCCCTACTGCCACTCGCCCCGCGGCATCCACGCCATCAACACACCCCTGAGGTCCAGCCTGGGCCCCAACGCCTCGTACAGGAACTGCAGCACGCCGTCCTCCGAGTCGCACCCAATCAAATCGGGATGCTGTTCCCAATCCGGACCCCAGAACAGCGGCGCTGCCGCCACGTTGATGTCCCAACCCTCACCATGGCGCAATACTTTCGCCACAGCGCGGGTCTCCACTAGCCCTTCGGCGGTCTCTCGGTATTGAACGAACACATCGTAGCCGCCCTCGGCGCCTCGCAGTTCGATCCCGGTCTCTTTCAGGAAATCCAGGGCCTGTTCAATCTCTCGTGCCTCGGTGCGTTCCATAGCTGCTCTCTAATACTCGTCGATATCTTCAGGATTATTGGGCGTGAAGCCAAACTCCAACTCACCCAGATTATCCGGCAGCAGACGCCCGATGCGGCCATCCACCTTCGAATCCACACACGAAACCGCCAGGCACTTCTCCTGGGCAAACCACTGCGAATTGATCAGGCAAAGGTCTTCCCCCGTCCACGAACCGTCACACATCACCGGAAGACACAGCCCGTCGGAACAGAACTCGCCCGACTTGCACTCGGCATCCTTCTGGCAGAAGGTACGGCACCGACTATCCTTGCACTCTGCATTCAGCGTCACACACAAGCCCCTGGCGCAGCTCAGCCCGTCAGGACAGTCGCCGTCCTGCGAGCAGACACCACACGGCCTGCTGCAAACCTTGCCGATACACGCTGCGTCTTCGCCACAATCCGCATCCTTCGTGCACGCGGTCTTCTGGCCGCCACAGCGCCCAAAGATACAGGCCCCGGACGGGCACTCTTTGTCCGCCTTGCAGGCACTTAACGTGGGAAGACATCGGCCCGCTCGGCACGCTTCGCCTGTCTGGCAATCGTCGTCGCTGCTGCACAACTCCGCAACCGGGAAACAGACCGCAAAGGGATCCACACACTCCCAACTCTCCAGACACGACGTGCTGGGAGCCGGTTCGCAGAACCCTTCCACACACAGTTCCTCTCCCTTGGCCGCCTTGCCGATACAATCCGCCGATTCGGCGCAGATACGCTTGCAGCGCCCCGCCACACACCCCATGGTGCGAGGCATACACAGCCCCTCCACACACAGCGAATCGGGGTTCACAATCATGCACTCTGCGGAACTCTTGCACGAGGCACAGGTGCCGCCACCACAATCAAACTCGGGGTAGTAGCAGTCGGTCTCTCGAAGGCAGGACCCCGTGTCCACCGCACATCCCCACAACTGACCCTGCATGTCACGACCGCCGGTCTTGTTGATCCGGTCGCAGAACGTGGAATAGAACGCCCCGACCTTCTCCAGGCAGCCCTGGTACACCGAACAGGCCTGAAGGTCCATGTCCCCATTGCGGTCATAACAGTAACGCAGGCAGGCTTCGCTGGTCAGAATCACTTCCAGAACCGCTTCTCGCAGCGGCAACCCCGTATTCACCTGGGTGTTGTTGCTCTTCAGCATATAGAAGCCCGAACCACCCGCTGCCACATAGTCGTTGGTCGCCACTTCATAAATCTGCTGGTCCACCAGCGGACGACGCTCGCACTGCGACAAGTCGTCAACCAGCAAGGGATCGGGACAGTCCGTCAGCCAAATCTCCTGCGCACGGGGGAACATGTCTTTAAAACAGTCCCAC